>JAJYVT010000085.1 GCA_021791845.1 Actinomycetes bacterium
CTCGTGCCCGCACCAGCCGGCGCGGCGGCGACCCGCGTGCACGCCCCGCTGGTCGGCCCCGCCGACTTCCCGACGGAGCCGATCGGCGCCGTGCCGGTCGACGGCAACGGGCTGATCCCGAACGCGGTTACGCCGACCGGTGTGCGTCCCGGCCCACCTCGCACGTGTGGCGTCGTCTTCGACGCGGCCGCCGGGGCGACGGCCACATCGGTGAACGCCGAGATCGCCCGAGTCGAGAACCGGCTGACGAAGCCGCTGGTCGTGTGCCTCGCCGGCACGTTCACCCGTCCGATCCGCGTCTGGGGCAAGCACTCCCGCCCCCTGCTCGAGCTCGCGCCCGCCCCCGGCCACGCGGCGGTCATCGATCCCGGAGCGGTCCGTCCCGCCGACGTGAGCCCGCATGACCACACAGGCGGGGTGGCGGGCGGCGTGAGCATCACAGGGTCCCGGGACGTGGAGGTCGAGGGCCTCACGATCACCGGGTACCACTCGAGGGGCCCCGCCTTCACGCCCGCGGGCATCCTCGTCGAGGTCCGCCGCGACGGGGGGTACACCTCGCCCTGCTTCGAGCACGGGGACCATGCGTGCAGCGGCATCTACCTCATCGACGACACGGTCGACGAGATCGCCAACCTCGCCGACTCCGTCTCGTCCACCAGGCGGTACTGCGGGACAAGTGGCGTCGGCGCCTATGGGATCGGTGTCTTCTCGTACGGCCGGGGCGCGGCCGGCGCCCTGCAGCACGTCGTGGTGGAGGGCGACACGATCGACCACACCCGCACCGGGCAGAGCGAGACGCTGACGGTGAACGGCGACGTGACGGACTTCCTCGTCGCGGACAACCTCGTCAGCGACACGGACAACATCGGTATCGACACGATCGGATGGGAGGCAGGCACCGACCAGGCGCGTCACGGCATCGTGTCCGGCAACGTCGTGGCCAACGTCGACACCTGGTCCAACCACTCCTACGGCCGCTGGAACGGCTCGAGGTGCGTCCCCCGCACACAGAACGCCGGCGGCATCTATGACGACGGCGCCTCGTACGTCTGGATCGAGCACAACACGGTCTGGAACACCAACCAGGGCATCTCCCTCGACGTCGAGACCCCGCGACGCACGACGGGCCACCTCCTCGTGACCGGCAACACCGTGTTCGACGGGCCCGGCACCTCCATCGGTACGAACAGTGCCGGGACGGACCCGTCCCAGATGCCGGGGGTGTCGTCGGTCGCGGGCCACGCCTATGACGCCTTCTACGTCGACGCCTTCGGGGTGGGGAGCACGATCGCCGACGTCGTGGCGACGGGGAACACGTTCGTCAACGAGAGCCAGTTCTACGGGACTCGCTCCCCGCAGACGGCTCCCGTCGTCGACCTTGGGGGCCGCTGGCGGACAGTCGTCATCCGGGGCGACGTCATCGAAGGGAACGGGGCCTCCGATCGGCGCAACCCACTGCTCCTCGTCGACAACGAGCCCCTGCCGGCATCGATCGCCGTGGTCGACTGCAACGCCTACGGGCGGCTCAGCGCGGAGCCGACGGGCAACTTCGTCCTCCCCGGCGGCAAGGTGTTCGTCTCGCTCTCCGCCTGGCGGCGGGGCAACGGCCACGGGTGGGACGCGCACAGCGTCGCCGGTCTGTCGCCGCCACGGTGCCCGCCGCCCCCATGATCCGGGGGGCGGCCCGTCGGCCGCCCCGGCGCTCCGACCCGCCCTGCACGGACGGGCGGGGAGGGGTGGGCGGCCCTACTGTGGCCGTGAGGCGGCCGGCGACGGGAGGAGCGACGGGTGCGGTCGATCGCAGCGCTGGTGACGATGTTCTACCGGGACCTCTGGAACCGCTGGGACGACACCCTCGTCGAGGACGTCTCGAGCCCCGACTTCGAGTTCCGGGGGTCGCTGGGCGAGGCCACGACCGGGCACGACGGCTGGCGGGGCTATCGCGACCGGGTCCGTGCCGGTTCGCCCGACTTCCACAACGAGGTCGTCGAGCTGGTGGTCGAGGGTGAGCGGGCCGCCGCCCGGCTGCGCTACTCGGGGACCCACGCCGGCGTCATGCTCGGCGCGCCGGCCTCAGGCCGGCACTTCGGCTACGACGGGGCCGCCTTCTTCGCAGCGACCGGCGGCCAGCTCGTGCGTGCCTGGGTGCTCGGCGACGTCCACGCGCTCCTGCCCCAGCTCCGTGGGGGATGAGCACCGCCGCTTGACCAGTCGGCGAGCCGGCCCCGCCGACGGCAGCCGACGCGCGGCGGGCCGGCCGGGCCAGCCCCGAGCCGTGGTGGGCGGACCCGGTGCACGGGACTTCGCAGTGAGCTGGAACCTCTCGCCGCTCGTTGTCGTCTTTCTTGGGTGTGGTCACGTCTGAGCCCAAAGGCCCGCCGCGAGGCCGGCGACAGCGGTCGCACGACGCCTTCGCAGCCTTCGCGTCCGGGGCGGCGCCGCGGCTCGTTCGCAGTGCCCAGCTCGTGCTGGGAGATCGGGGATCGGCCGAGGACGCGGCCCAGACGGCGCTGCTCCGCGTCTTCCGTCGCTGGGACGCCATCGACTCGAGCCCGTCGGGCTACGCCGCGGCGGCGCTCGTCAACGTGTGCCGGGACATGCTCCGATCACGGGCCCGCTCCCGCGAGACGGCGACGGACCCGGCCTCGCTCGAGCTCGGGGGGGTGGCCGCGTCGTTCGACGTCGGTGAGCGCTTGGCGGTCCAGGCGGCGCTGGCCGGCCTGCCCCAGCTGCAACGGGAGGTCGTCGCGCTCCGCTACCTCCTCGACCTGTCGGTGTCGGACACGGCGGTGGCTCTGGGCGTCCCGCAGGGCACCGTCAAGTCCGCCACCAGTCGCGCGTTCGATCGACTCCGGCTCGTGCTGAGCCCCGACTACGAGGAGGCACACCATGCTCACTGACGAGTGCATCGAAGAACGGCTCCGCCAGCACTTCGCCGAGTCGCTCGAGCCAGCCGAGGACCTGGTCCTCCAGGTCCTCGGCCGTCACCGGCACCACCAGCTGCGGCTCGCGGCGACGTTCGGCGCGCCGCTCCTTCTCGTTGTCGGCGCGGTTGTCGCGGTGCTCCTGACCGCGGTCCCGTTGCGAGGAGCATCTCCGGCCGGGACGTCCTCGCCCGGCGGGGGCCATGGGGTCCTGCAGCTGGCGGGCTATCGGTTCCACCTCCCGCAGCGCTATCGCCTCGTCTCCTCGGTGCGCGCGCACTGCGGCGCGATCGTCACGATGGGCATCCCGCGGTCGACGCGTGGATCGGTGCAAAGCTCGAGCACGGCGTCCCCCGATCCCACAGCGACGGTCGTCTCGGCGGCTGATCGGACCGGCGGGTGCGTCACGATGCTGCTCACGCCGGTCTTCACGCCAACGTCGACAACGCCGGTGCCGTACCTTCGCTCCGGCCGGGCCGCGCCGAGCACGCAGGTGCAGGTCGGGCCGTACACGGGGTGGCTGACGACACAGGGAAGGGTGACGAGCTGGTTGGAGTCACAAGGTCTCGCCCCGACCGCCATCCCCGGCCCCGACCTCCAGCTCTCGGTCGAGATCCCCGAGGGAGGCGGGGAGTACCGCCTCCTCGACGTGGGAAGCCAGGGAATCGCCGAGCCGGCGCTCCTCGGCATCGTGAGCCGGGGACTGACGCCCTGAGGTGAGCGGGCCGCCGGGCACGACGAGGCGCCCCTGCGGGGCTCCGCCGAGCCCACCCGGACCTGCGCACCTCGGCGAGAGCCGGGCCCGACGGTCAGGACCGCGGCGGGGAGCCGACGAGGCCGCCGATCCTTCCGATCGGCCGGCCACCCCGCGGGCAGACCCACGTCGCCGCGCCGTCGAGGAGCGTCGGTGCCAGCGGATGCGAATCCGGGTGGTCAGGGCACTCCGGCCAGACGGCCGGCCGCCGCTCGGCGCAGAGCTGCTCGACGATCTCGTCCTGGACCTGGTCTGCGAGCCGCACCAGGTGCTCGCTCAGTGGATGGCCAACGCAGACGTGGACGCCGCAGCCGGTGCCGTCGTCCCATCGGAGCATTGCGGAGGCGACGCCCGGGTCGGGCGCCCAGTCGTCGTCCTCGACCGCCGGCTCCGGTGCATCAAGAGCTCGGACGTCCGCCATGACCATCTGGAGTGCTTGGGCCAGCTCCGGTCGCATCCGACCAGATTGCCGCACACGTCGACGATGCCGTTCGCGGCTGCGGACGGTGCGTTCCCGCTCGTGTGGCCGTCTGCGTCAGGCCGGCCGAGGTTGGCCCGGTGCGACCGTTCTCGCCAGGATGCCGAGGGTGGCTCGCAATGCCTGCTCGGAGACGACGGGAAAGATGCCGGCGTCCTTCCACTGCGGCTCCACGGACGACCAGTCGTAGTACGACGTCGCGAGCGTTCCCGCGGAGACGGGCTGCAGGAGGTAGCCGTAGACGTGCCCGAGCGAGAGTGCTCCCTCGACGGTCCAGGCGATCTCGCGGTCCCGCTCAAAGCGCACGACGGTGACGGTGACGTCGTAGAGACCGAGGGGGAGGTCGTTCAGGGCTTCCCGGTCCATGTGGACGACGAAGGAATCGCCGACCGCCTCCACGCGGTCGCCGCTGGCTCCCATCAACATCCCCGTGCTGTCGATCGCCACGTGACCCGCGGGGTCGGTCAGCACCGCAAAGACGTCTCGCGGGCTCACAGGAAGCATCCGCTGGACGTCGATACGCTCGGCCGGCCCTTCTCGGGTCACCCGGCAATTGTGCCCGGTTCGTTCGACGCCTGCGGACGGTGGTCCCGGCCCGCCGACCGCCCAACGGGGCCTACGGGCGGGGAACCAGGTCAGCGAGCGCGTGGGCGAGGTAGCGCTTCAGGACCTCCGCCTGCTGCTCCTCCTCTTCCTGTCGTCCAAGTCGTGCCCGGTTCCCGGTCGTGACCTCCACGCCGGGGCGGTTGCTTCCGGCGATCTCGAGCACACTGTCGCCCCGGCGAAGTCGCACGATCCGAGCACGGATCACGGCGGGAGGCACCTCGACGACCGTCGTGCCTCGTTCCTGCAGCTCGTTGACCGCGCCGTCGAGCACGGGCCCCAGCGACGCGAGAAGCTCCTCAGTTCGGACGGCATGCTCGTGGGCACGCCGCCGAGCCTGTTGATGGACCTCGGAGAAGGGACCGGGCGCCACCTGAGCCTCCGCGCTATCCGGCGATCCGCCGTCGGAGGTGAGCGGTCCGTACCTGCTTGCGCCACGAACCGGCCGGAGGCGACGCCTTCGCCCTGGACGTCGCGGCCTCGAGCGCTCCATGTAGGCCTGGGCGGGGTCGAAGAACCCGACGATCCAGCGCGGCACGGGCACGTGGACATGCGCCCGTGCACCTGCCCGCTCGCCCTGTCGCACGCGCCGACGCTACGTCACGCGCTGCCGCTGGTGGCGGCGGACCGGGGCCGGCGGCATGCGGCCGGGGAGAGAGCGGACGAACATCCCGTGACGAGCTCGGCGCCCCTGGGGACGCTCCGAAAGTGTCGGCGGGGCCGCCGGTGGGGCGGTTGGGTGAGAGAAGGTGCACGCGTCCAGTGGACGAGATGCGCACTGCGCTGGAGAGACGAATCCCGGATCTCGGTCGGTGGGGCTACGTGGACTTGAACCACGGACCTCAGCATTATCAGTGCTGCCGACCTTCAACTCCTTCGCGCGTTTACCAGGGAAGACTCGAAGACCCGAACCCCCGCGCCCCCCACGTGCCCTCCGGGTCCGGCTCCACAATGAAGCAAGAAGTTGAGATCCGGTGCTGAGTCGCTGGTGAGCTTCCGTAGGGCCCACCGCCACCGGACCTTCCACATCCAACACCGAGGATCCTGTCGGCGCCAGTCAGCTGCCCCCGCACTTCGAGCAACGCGGGAGCGTCGTCACACGTGCCTGAACTTGACATCGTACTCGTTGGCCATCCGAGTGATCATCGAGTCGTAGTGGAAGAGGTCACCGTGGGCCGGCGCTGGGGGCGCCGCGACAAGCTTCACGGGCGTTCCGTCGTTGCGAGCCCGGACCACTACGACGCCGATTCCATCGAAGCCGTGCTGACCGGTGCGGGTGCGCCGAGGCATCTCGGCGATCTTCTGGAGGACGCGCTCGGTACTCTTGGGCTGGACGTGGAAGGAGACCTCGGGTGCCCCGCGTGCGATCTCGAATTGGTTGAGTCCCGGGCTGAGAAACTCCTCCTGGAGATTGACCATGACGAAGGCGATCGCCAGTGCGTTCTCGGACGCGCCGTGCACCGTCAGGTGACTGGAGTTGAGCTCGTCGTAGAGGCGCGGCAGCGACTTGATGTGTGCGGTCATGCAGGCCTTGGCCTCGAGCGCCACCAGGACAGCACCCACGTCGGCCTCCACCGGATCGGGCAGCTGTTGGAGGGCAGCAGCCGAGTCCTCGCGCAGAACGATGCCGTACTTCTCGGTTAGTGACGCGAGGGTGCGTCCAGTGGTCTTCGGACCGGCGGGCCGGGCGAGGACCAGGTCGAGGTCCTTCTTGCGTCCAGTGGCGAAGTCGCGCATCTCGTGGTTGACGCCGAAGACGACCTTGCCCTCGGCGACGTGTCGCTGGAGCGTCGAAGAAGTGTTCAGGAGGTCGAGGGCCACCGCCCAGCACGCGATCTTCGAATGGCGATCCGATCGGGGGTGGTACTGCCAGGTGTTGTCGAACTCGTCCTCGATCGTCGGCACCGAGAGCGAGTCGACCAGGATCGTCGGACCGAACATCGGGCCAGCTTAGGAAGCCATTCCCGCTCCAGCAGGGACACTCGGGGCGGGGTCGGTCACCTCGATGTGCTCGACGACGTCGCTGATGAAGTCGGGATCGAAGCGGAGCTTGGCGGCCAGGGTCCTGCTGTGGAAGCCGCGTGCGCCCCGGTTGGTGATCGGACGGGCGGTCTCCTCGTCGATCACTTCTCGCAGGTGCCGGTACGGCTCATGCCGTGGGTACTCACTCACCGCGGCCCCGAAGACGCCATTCCGGTCGCCCCATGCAGCGTTCGGCCACGGCGAGCCGATCTGGTGTGGGAAGTACTCGCTTCGGGGTTGGCCCGACGCCGCCAGGCGCTCACCGAGCCATTGAGCGACGCCGACGGTGACGGCGTTGCCCGTCAGCTTCCACCGTGGGCCGTTGCGTCGACCCTCGTCGGCTCGCTCGGTCCAGCCGCGAGGGAATCCCTGGAGGTCTTCGGTGTCCTCGATCGAGGGCATGACGAGCTTGCGGCCCGGGGCGGCGGCGGGCAGCCAGATCCCCGGACTCGAAGGGATGCCGACGGTGGACCCGCCCTTGAGCGTGGGGACGGCGTCCCGGGCCCAACCCAACCCCTTGAGCCCCTCGGTCCAGTAGAAGCCGAAGGCGTCGTCGCGGTAGTCCGAGTCCGGCCGTTCGCCAGCGTCGTCGGCGAAGAGGACGGGGCGAGGATCCTCGGTCCGAGAGGCGAGCAGTATCACCCGGCGCCTGCGTTGGGGGACGCCAGTGAACCGGGAGTCGACGATCCGGTACGCCCAGCGGTACCGGAGGGCGGTCAGCTCGTCGACGAGGAAGGACATGGCCCGCCCTCGATCGAGCTGGAGCATGAACTGGACGTTCTCGAGCAACAGCCAGGTCGGGTGGCGGCGGCGGATCAGTCGAAAGACGTGGCCGACGAGGCCCGACTGGTTGCCCATGATGCCGGCGCCCATCCCGGCCTGGCTCAGGTCCTGGCACGGGAAGCCCGCAGTTAGCAGGTCGACCGAGTTCGGAAGGGAGCGCAGTGTGCGCACGTCGGGATGGACGGGAACACCGGGGAATCGTTCCGCCAGCACCCTTGCGGCCGGTTCCCATGCCTCGCAGAGGAGCTCCGTCCGGTGGCCAGCCCGATCGAGGCCCAGCTCGATGCCTCCAATCCCTGCGAACAAGCCGGCCACTCGGAGCGCCCCCACGGCGATGAGATTACATGGGCGTAGTTTCCCGTTCCCGTTCTTCCTGGCCACGGCCCCGCACGGTGGCCTCGATGGCATCGGCCACCGCCACGGGGTCCTCGTGCTCCCAGAAGCGGAGCACCGTCCACCCTTCCTCTTCGAGTTGGACGTCGGTCGCCCGATCCCGGGCCTCGTTGGCTTCCAGCTTCGTCACCCACCAGTCGCGATTGGCCTTGGGGATGGTCCGGTGGCTCGGACACCAGTGCCAGAAGCAGCCGTCCACGTAGACGGCCACTCGGCGCCGGGGGAACACGATGTCGACTCGCCGTCGAGACCCTTCGACGACCTGCCTGTCGACGAAGTATCGGAGACCCCGGCGGTGGAGCTCCGTCCGAACGGCCCGTTCAGCCGCGGTATCCCTGGGGCCGGTGCGCTGCATCCGCGCCCGCGCCGAAGGGCTCGAGGCTGCGGGTCTGGTCGCTACCACCACTCAGCGCCATCGTTCGGCATGATCAGCCACCGATTCGTCAGAGCGATCTCGGAGTGAGGACCCGACCATGATGACCCGACCAAACGTCGCACTGCGGCCTTCAACCGGGTCACCACACCCAGGCCATTGCCCAGCCAACGTGCACTGTGAGCTCCGGTGTCCGGGGACGCTCAGTGCACGAGCGCAGCGCTGGCGGCGGCCATATCGAGTCGGTCCGTGCCAGTCCTCGACAACTCATCGCCGTGCCCTCCTCGTGCCCTAGGCGATGGCAAATGGGGGGTGATGCCGGTAGACGGCGGTAGTCGAACGGGAAAGCCTCTCGAGTGTCGAAAGCGCCTCGGCCAGGGAAGACGGCTCCCCGCGTCGGTGGGGCTACGTGGACTTGAACCACGGACCTCAGCATTATCAGTGCTGCGCTCTAACCAACTGAGCTATAGCCCCAGGAGCGCCTCACCTTAGTGCCCGTCACGCTCGGCGTGCGTTGCCCGGCCGCCGTGCCGGAGGCTGGGTCCGGAAACGGGGCATTGTCTTCCGGAGCGATCCGCGGCACGCTGGTGGTCGCCCCAGCGGGGCCCGCCCTTCGACGGGAGCCGAGGACGAGAGGCAGGGAGGCTGTGATGCCCGACGACCAGGACGAGGAAACCCGTACCGAGCTGGCGCTGGTCGAGCGGGAGCTGGCCGGAGCGGCCAAGGAGGCCGACGACCTCCGCCAGGAGCTCGGCGATCGGTCGGACGGGGTCGGCGACCCGGTCGACCGGACGACGCTCATCGAGCAGCTGAACGTCGCCGAGTCGTTGCTCGACGACCTCACGCGCCGCCGGGACGACCTGCGACGCCGGATCGTGCCGGCGGACGGCGCCGACGGGTAGACAGCGCCCGGAGGCGGACCGGGACGAGAGCGGACGGCACCTGTCTCATCCGAGCAACCAGCCGGCCCGTCTGGACGCCGCCCCCAGTCCCGCTACCGTTGAGGGGCCTGGGGACGTAGCTCAGTTGGCTAGAGCGCCTGCTTTGCACGCAGGAGGTCGTGGGTTCGAGTCCCATCGTCTCCACCAGAAAAATTGCACACAAAGTGCGGCGTCTCGTTCACGGAAGCCGCTGGTCCAGGCGCCGATACGCCCCCGACGCCGGCGGGCCGCCCTCAGCACGCGTAGTCGTAGTCCCGTGTGCCGGTGCTGGCGTACTGGACCACGGTGATCGGCCCGGACGGGATCACGTCGTGGTTGCTCGCCGCCACGGCGCGGGCATTGGTGCACTTGTACTGGGGGGAGGGGCCTGCCCACCATGCCGGGAACAGGGGCGCTCCGGACGGGTTGTAGTTGCCGACGATGTCGTTCCAGTTGGCGATGGAGAAGTAGAACCCGACCGACTGGGGACCGGCGGCGCGCAGCGCGTCGTAGGCACCGACGACGGTGGACCGGTTTGCTGCCGTTGTCGACGTCCAGCCGCCCTCTTCGATGTCCAGCCACCACGTGACGTTGGCACGCGGCCCGATGGCGGCCTGCGTCATGTCGTAGGCATGGTGCCCGGCTGCGTAGCCGAAGTTGCATGCGGCCACTGTGGGGGCTGTCGGGTTTCCCGAGCAGCCCGGTTCCGCCGCGGCCGAGGTGCCGTGGGTCAGGAAGAGGTAGAGGCTGAGGCCCGCGCCGGCCCAGGCCACCTCCTGGGTGAAGCAGGGATTGAGCGGTCCGAAGGATCCGCCTGACACCTGCACGACCCCGATTGCGTGGGGTGCGGGCGGCAGGTTGCCGCACGTGTACCCGGAGACGTCGTAGCCGTAGCTCCCCGACGTGTACGACAGGGATGGGTCGCCGTACACGGGTGGTGTGGTCCGCTGCCCGGTCCCGTCCGCCGTGGCCACCGAGACGATCGGCGATCCCCATGCGGCAGCCGAGCCCCATGCGGTGGCCTGGCCGAACGCTGTGACGGTGCCTGTCGCCGTGGCCAGCCAGTAGCCGGTGCCTGTATAGGTGACCGACATCCCCGCGACGGAGCTCCCCAGGGTGCGGCCCCCGAGCGATCCGTCGAACGTCGCCGCGCCAAAGGTGAAGATCCCGCCGTCGGACGCGACCATCCAGTACCCCTCCCCTGTGGGCATGGTCGCCATGCCGACGATGGGCTCGTTCAGGTGGCTGCCGCCCATGGAGCCCAGGAACGTCGCCGCGCCGAAGGTGAAGATCCCGCCGTCGGACGCCACCTCCCAGTAGCCATGGCCTGTGGGCGTGGCCGCCATGCCGACGATGGGCTGGTTCAGGTGGCTGCCGCCCATGGAGCCGTAGAACTGCGCCGCGCCGAAGGTGAAGATCCCGCCGTCCGACGCCACCTGCCAGTACCCCTTGCCTGTGGGCGTCGCGGCCATGCCGACGATGGGCTCGTTCAGGTGGCTGCCACCCATGGAGCCGTAGAACTGCGCCGCGCCGAAGGTGAAGATCCCGCCGTCGGACGCCCCCAGCCAGTACCCGCCCCCTGTCGGCATCGCCGCCATGCCGACGATGGGCGCGTTCAGCGGATGGCCGTACATCGAGCCGTAGCTCGGCGCGCCCCCGAAGTTGTAGACGGCCCCGTCGGCGGCGGCGAGCCAGTACGCGTCGTCGCTGACGGGGATCGTCGGTGGCGTCGCTGCCGCAACGGCGGTTCCTCCCAGCAGCGGGAGACCGAGCGCGATGATTGCCCCCGCGGCGAGCGCCAGTCCCGCCCGGATCCTCCGGTTTATGCGCACCCGGATGTTTGTCCGTGTGCGCGGACGGGTAGAGGGGAACAGAATTTGCATTCTGGAGAAAATGCAATCCGCTCCATAGAAAACGCAAGCGGATTCTCCAAATCGACCTCTACGCAGGAAATTTGCGCATGACAAATGCGGCCGGATCTCGCGCGGTCGC
This sequence comes from Actinomycetes bacterium, assembly GCA_021791845.1. Classification (GTDB taxonomy): domain Bacteria; phylum Actinomycetota; class Acidimicrobiia; order Acidimicrobiales; family RAAP-2; genus JAJYVT01. The sequence continues at coordinate 11,243 of JAJYVT010000085.1, forward strand.
GTGACAACGAGCGGTACCGCCGAGCCGCAATATGGGCTGCATATGGGCTGCGCAACGAGGGTGAACGTGACGGCGCCCGTACCCCCGCTCGAGACCGCCGTGGTGCGGCCCCTGCGAGTCGAGCCGGCCCCCCGGGTAGGGTCGGTGCGGTGGGTCCCCCCGGTCACGTCCTCGTGCGCAGCGCCTTGCACGCGCTCCCGCCGGCGTGATGGACCGCCCGCGGGTGCTGGGGCCCGGGGAAGGGGCGCGGGCGTACACGGCCCGGGGGAGCGTGATGCACTTCAAGGCCCTGGCGAACCAGGACGATGGGGACTTCTCGCTCATGGAGCGCACGCTCCCCGCGGGTGGCCGCCGCCCGCCTCCCCATCGGCACACCAACTGCTCCGAGGCGTACTTCGTCCTCGACGGCGAGGTCGCGGTCGAGGTGGAGGGAGAAGAGCTGCGGCTGGGACCGGAACAGTTCGTGCTCGTGCCGCGGGGGACGGCGCACACCTTCGGGAACGCAGGCGAGCGGGAGGCCCGGGTGCTCGTGCTTCACGCTCCGGCCATGGACGCCTACTTCGCTGAGCTCCATGCCCTCTGGGACCGGGCCGATGCCCCGACGCGAGACGAAGAGCGGGCCCTCATGACCCGCTTCGGGATGGAGCCCGCCTGACGCTCGATCGGAGCGGCCCGTGGGCGGCCGCCGGCGAGCCGCTCGGTGTCGATGCGCTGGTCCAGCGCTTACTCTTTGCCGATGCGCATGACCCAGCTTCTCGGCTCGACGCTCCGTGCCGCCCCGGCGGGCGCCGAGTCGCCCGGCTACCAGTTCCTCCTCCGTGGCGCCTTCGTGCGCCAGCTGGGACAGGGTCTCTTCTCCTTCATGCCGCTCGGGACCCGCGTCAAGCAGCGGGTGGAGCACGTCCTTCGTCAGGAGATGGACGTCGTCGGCGGCGCCGAGCTGCTGCTGCCGCTCGTGCACCCGGCCGAGATCTGGAAGCGCAGTGGCCGCTACGACACCATCGGGCCCGAGCTGGTCCGCTTCGACGACCGGAGGACACGCCCGCACGTCCTGGCCCTGACCCACGAGGAGGTGGTGGCGACCCTCGCCGCCAGCGAGGTGCAGTCTTGGCGCCAGCTGCCGCGCTTCGTCTACCAGATCCAGCTCAAGTTCCGCGATGACCCGCGTCCCCGGGGTGGCCTCTTGCGCGTGCGGGAATTCACGATGAAGGACGGGTACACCCTCGACCGGGACGAGGCCGGCCTGGACGAGCAGTACGCCCGCATCCACGGGGCCTACCTCGAGATCTTCCGCCGCTGCGGGCTGCCCGTGATCCCCGTGGCGGCCGATGTCGGGATGATGGGCGGCCGGGAGGCGCACGAGTTCATGTACCTGACGCCCATCGGCGAGGACACCGTCGTCCTCTGCGACGGGTGCGGGTACGCCCAGAACCGTCAGGTCGCAACGGCGGCCCGCCCGCCCGTGGCCGAGGAGGATCCGCTCCCGATCGAGCGGGTCGAGACGCCCGACGCCGACACCATCGACCGGCTGACCCAGGTGCTGGGCATCCCGGCCGAGCGGACGGCCAAGGCCCTCTTCATGGCGACCTCGGACGGGCGGATGGCCCTGGCCGTGGTGCGCGGCGACATGCAGCTGAACGAGACGAAGCTGGCCGGGGCGCTCGGTGCGGCCGAGCTCCGCCCCATGACGCCCGAGGAGATCGAGGCGATCGGCGCCGTGGCCGGCTACGGCTCCCCGGTCGGGATCGGGACCCGGGCCGTGGTGGTGGTGGACGAGCTGGTGGCCCGGTCGCCCAACCTGGTGGCCGGGGCGAACGAGCGGGGCTTCCACCTGGCGAACGTGAACGTCGGGCGCGACTTCTCCCCCGACGTCGTCGCCGACATCGTGGCGGTGGAGGCCGGCCAGCCCTGTGCTGCCTGCGGCGGCCCGTTGCGGACCGAGCGAGCCGTGGAGACCGGCAACATCTTCAAGCTCGGGACCCGCTACGCCGGCCTGGGCGCCTCCTATCTCGGGGAGGACGGGGAAGAGAAGCCCATCGTCATGGGGTCCTACGGGATCGGGGTCGACCGGCTCATCGCCTGCATCGCCGAGGAGCACCACGACGAGCGGGGGCTCGTGTGGCCGGCGTCCGTCGCGCCGTTCGCCGTCCACGTCTGTGCGTTGGGCGACGAGGGGCTCGAGGCGGCCGGGGCCATCGCGGAGAACCTCGAGGGGGAAGGGCTCGACGTCCTGGTAGACGACCGCGGCGAGCGGGCCGGCGTCCAGTTCGCAGACGCCGAGCTCATCGGGTGCCCGGTGCAGGTCACCGTGTCCAAGCGGTCGCTGGCGGCGGGTGGCGTCGAGGTGAAGCTCCGGTCGGAGCCGGAGCGCCCCCCCGAGGTCGTGCCGCCGGACGAGCTGGCGTCATGGGTCCGCGGGCACCTCGAGGAGCGAGCGACCGAGGCGCCGGTCGTCCGCTAGAGGACCCCTCTTCGCGGGCGAGGAGGGCGCTCGAGGGCGCCAGAGGTGGCTAGATAGCTTGAGCCGGCGAAGCCGGCACAGTTGAGTCAAGTTTCACGCGGCCCGTGCAGATTCCCCGATGAAGTCACCGATGGCCTGATCGAGACGGTCGAACTGGCGCCGCAGTGGCGTGGGG
>JAJYVT010000086.1 GCA_021791845.1 Actinomycetes bacterium
CGACGAGTCCCAACAGGTGGCGGTAGAGCTCGGTGTCACGCATCTCGCCATCGTCGCGGAGGACCTCTACACCGTTCTAGCGAACGTCAGTTCGACACACTTACCCACTCAAAACCCGGAAGCGCCCTGAAGAACTCGGTCTTGGCGCGGTCGAGATCGGCTAGCGCCTGCGCCCGCCGCCGTTCCGACTCGTAGGCGCGGGCGTTCGCCACGCTGGCGCCGATCTGGCCCGCCAGGAGCCCGAAGAAGGCGATGGAGTCCTCGTCGAGGGAGCGGTACGGGTTCGCCCCCGCCACCAGGAAGCCGGCAGGTGCCGCCTGGCCCTGCCGCGAGAGCGGCACCATCACCGCCGTCGTCGTCGGCACGTTCCAGGCCCCGGTCGGCACATCCCCGAAGCGCTCGAGAACGTCGTCGATCACGACGGTGCGGTTGGTGGCCAGCAGCCGGTTGACCGGCCAGGTGCGGGCGGCAGTGCCGTCGAGCACCTCGGGGGCCATCGACGATCCCGGCTCGACGTTCGCCGCGCACGCAAGGCGCGGTGCGGCCGTGCCATCGAACGTGTAGATGAGCGCGTAGGGCAGGTCGTAGGGGTTCTTGGCCAGCTCCGACCGGATGGCTGCGTAGACCTGGTCCTCGTCCCGGGTCTGGGAGAGCTCCGAGGCCAGCTGCCGGAGGGTGGACAGGCGGCGCTCGCCGATGACGCGGTCCGTCTCCTCGGTCACGACGCACAACACGCCGGCCACGGACCCGTCGGTCTCCGTGATCGGGCTGTAGGAGAAGGTGTGGTAGGTCTCCTCGCGGTAGCCGCTGCGCTCCAGGAAGAGGAGCAGCGCCTCGTCCCACGTCGTGTTGCCCCGGAGGACGTGGTCGAGGCGCGGCCCGATGTCGTCCCAGATCTCCTCCCAGACTTCCCGCGCCGGCCGGCCGAGCGCCCACGGGTGCTTCACCCCGAGCGTGGCCTCGCGGTAGGCGTCGTTGTAGAAGAAGGCGAGGTCCGCTCCCCATCCCATCCACATCGAGAACCTGGACGCCTGGACGAGCCTGACGACGGCGTCGAGCAGCGGCGGCCACCCCGCACGGGGCCCGAGGGGGGTCCACTCCCAGTCGAGCTGGCCCATCGACTCGGCGACCGACAGGCTCGGACGGTCACCTGGCTGCTGCGAGATGCTGTCCGGCACTTGCGGGAGGATAGTGCCGGCGCGCCGCCCCCAACCGGCTGTGCCGAGCCGGCGGACGATCGGGTGGTGCACCATGCTCCTCGGCGTCGTCGGCCGCCCCCGGCCTGACGACCCCGGGCCGGACCGGCCGCTCGTGCCAGGATGAGACGGGCACCGTGCCAGGTGAAGGGAGGGTGGGCCAGTGACGGCTGCGGGGCAGACGGCCGGGTTCAGCGAGCGCGGCTTCGCCACGACCGAAGACGGGATGCGGATCGCGTACGACCTGCTCGTTCGCATGGACGACGGGCTCACGCTCTCCGCAGACGTCTTCCGGCCCGACGACGACGGGACGTACCCCGCCATCGTCTCCTACGGTCCCTACGCCAAGGGCCTCCCCTTCCCGGAGGGCTATCCCCGCCAGTGGGAGAAGATGGTGGCCGACCACCCGACAGTGGTCGCCGGCTCGACCAGCAGGTTCCAGAGCTGGGAGGTGGTGGACCCCGAGCGGTGGGTCCCGCACGGCTACGTCGTGGTCCGCTTCGACTCGCGTGGGGCGGGCCGGACCCCCGGCGTCATCAACCCGCGCTCGCACCGCGAGACGGAGGACCTGTACGCCTGCATCGAGTGGGCCGCCGCCCAGCCGTGGTGCACCGGCAAGGTGGGGCTCTGCGGCATCTCGTACTTCGCCGTCAACCAGTGGCACGTGGCGGGGCTCCAGCCGCCGCACCTCACCGCGATGGTCCCGTGGGAGGCCGCGGGCGACTACTACCGGGACTCCACCCACCACGGCGGCATCCTCTCGGAGTTCACCGCCAATTGGTACGACCGGCAGGTGAAGACGGTGCAGCACGGCCTCGGCTCGAGGTCCGTCAACCCGAACAGCGGCCTGCCGGTGACCGGCGACGTCCAGTTGCCGGAGACGGAGCTCGAGGCCAACCGGGTGGACCTCGCCGAGGAGCTCCGGAGCCGACCGTTCGACGGGCCCTGGTACCGCGAACGCTCGGCCGACTGGTCGAAGGTGACGACTCCGTTCCTCTCGGCGGCCAACTGGGGCGGCCAGGGGCTCCACGCCCGGGGGAACTTCGAGGCCTTCACCCAGGCGGCGGCCACCGACAAGTGGCTCGAGGTCCACGGGCTCGAGCACTGGACGCACTTCTACACCGACTACGGAGTCGGATTGCAGCGCCAGTTCTTCGACCACTTCTTGAAGGGCGAGGACAACGGGTGGGACAAGGGCCCGCGGGTGCGCCTCAACGTCCGGCACCCCGGCGGGCACTTCGTGCCTCGGGGCGAGTCCGAGTGGCCCCTGGCCCGCACCCGGTGGACGACCGTCTACCTCGACGCCGCCACGAGGAGCCTGTCGCACGAGCTGCCTGCCGGCTCGAGCGTCACCTACGAGTCCCTGGGGGACGGCGTGGACTTCACCCTTCCCGTGATCGAGGAGGAGACCGAGCTCACGGGTCCCTTGGCCGCGTCCCTGTGGGTCTCCTCGTCGACCACCGACGCCGACGTGTTCTTGGTCGTGCGGGTGTTCGACCCGGCGGGGGAGGAGGTGACCTTCCAGGGGGCGCTCGACCCCAACACCCCGGTCGCCCAGGGCTGGCTGCGGGCCTCCCATCGCCGGCTCGACCCGGCGAAGTCCCTCCCTCACCGCCCCTACCACCCCCACGACCGCGCTGAGCCCTTGGCACCGGGCGACGTGGTCCGGCTCGACGTCGAGATCTGGCCGACCTGCATCGTGGTGCCGGCGGGCTACCGGGTCGCCCTGAGCGTCCGGGGCAAGGACTACGAGTACACCGGCCCCCTCGGCGACTTCGCCAGGACCTTCCACTACGCGAACCGTGGTGTCGGGCCCTTCACGCACAACGACGGGCGCGACCGGCCGGCCGGTGTCTTCGGGGGAGAGGTCACCCTGTACACCGGCGGTGATCGCCCCTCGTCGCTGCTGCTGCCGGTCGTCCCGCCCAGCGAGTGAGCGGGAGCCGGCGCGCGACGCTGGCGCGGCATCGGCCGGCCGGGATGTCGGCTCTCGTTCGGTTGGTAGCGTCGAGCCCGTGAATGCCTCCGACATCCGGCGGGCCTACCTCGACTTCTACGCCGCTCGGGGCCACGCCGTGATCGTCCGGGCCAATCTCGTTCCGCGGGAGGATCCCACCACCCTCTTCACCGGCTCGGGGATGCAGCCGCTCATCCCCTACCTGCTCGGCGCCCCCCACCCGGCCGGCGACCGGCTCGTCGATTCACAGGTCTGCTTCCGGGCGGAGGACATCGACGAGGTCGGCGACGCACGGCACACGACGCTGTTCGAGATGCTCGGCAACTGGTCGTTGGGCAGCTATTTCAAGGCCGAGCAGCTTCCGTGGGTCTTCGAGTTCCTGACCTCCGTCGTGGGGCTCGATCCGTCGCGGCTCTTCGTCAGCGTGTTCGCCGGCGCCCCCCGCTGGGACATTCCGCCCGACGAAGAGGCCGAAGGGCTCTGGATCGAGCTCTTCTCCCGGGCCGGCGTCAGCCCCACGGTGACCGAGCTCGGGTCGAAGGACCGGGCCGCCGCCACCGGCATCGGGAAGGCGCGGATCGTGCGCTACGACGAGTCCCAGTGCTGGTGGAGCCGATCGGGACCACCCGACACGATGCCCCCGGGCGAGCCCGGCGGGCCCGATTCGGAGATCTTCTACCTCTTCCCCCAGGTCGAGCACGACCTGGCATTTGGCGAGCATTGCCATCCCCACTGCGACTGCGGGCGTTTCGTGGAGATCGGCAATTCCGTCTTCATGCAATACCTCAGGACGGAGTCGGGCTTCGACCTCCTGCCCCAACGCAACGTGGACTTCGGGGGCGGGCTCGAGCGCATCGCCATGGCTGCCGCCGACGTCGCCGACGCCTTCGAGATCGACCTCCTCGCTCCTCTCATGTCGGCCATCCACGCCATGTGCCCCGGCTCGGCCGGCGCCGACCGCCGAGCGAGCAGGATCATCGCCGACCACGCCCGGGCGGTCGTCTTCCTGGCGCTCGACGGCGTGGACCCCTCCAACAACACGCAGGGCTATGTGATGCGTCGTTTCGCGCGCCGTGCCATGCGCCAAGGTCTCCATCTCGGGATCGAGTCCGAGCTGTTGCCTCGCCTGTGCGACGTCGTGGTGGAGATCTACCAGGAGGCCTATCCCGAGCTCGGCGCCCGCTCGGGCGAGATCCGGGCCGTCCTCGAGCGTGAGGAAGCGCTGTTTCGCCGGACCCTCGCCCGCGGCGTGCGCGAGCTTCCCCGCCTGTCCGGCGACCTTCTCGGCGGTCCGGGCATCTTCAAGTTGTTCGACACCTACGGCTTCCCTCCGGAACTGAGCCTGGAAGAGGCGGCCGCCGCCGGGATCGCCGTCGACCCAACGTGGGAGCAGTCGTTCCACCGGCTCATGGACGAGCAGCGAGCTCGATCTCGCACCGCGGCTGCCGGCATGTTCAAGGGGGGCCTGGCCGACCGCTCGGCGGCCACCACCCGCCTCCACACGGCGACGCACCTTCTCTACAAGGCACTCCGCCTCGTCCTGGGGGACCACGTGGTCCAGCGAGGCAGCAACATCACGCCGGAGCGGCTGCGCTTCGACTTCTCGCATCCGGCCAAGCTGACGGCGGAGGAGCTCGAGAAGGTCGAGCAGGTCGTCAATGACGCGATCGCACAGGACTGGCCCATGCACGTCTCGGAGATGGCACCGGAGCAGGCGTTCGAGGAGGGGGCACTGGGTGCGTTCGGCGACCGGTACGGACCGACGGTCACGGTGTACACCGCCGGCGACCCCGACGGTGCGTGGTACAGCAAGGAGATCTGTGGCGGCCCCCATGTCGCACGGACCGGAGAGCTCGGCCGCTTTCGGATCGTCAAGGAAGAGTCGTCGTCGGCCGGGGTGCGTCGAATCCGCGCCGTGCTCGAGTAGTCGTCCGCCCGCTCCCGGCAAGGCGCCGGAACGCCGAGGAGGCATCGCGTCCCGGGCATCGTCCGTCGCCGGTGACAGGATGGCCGCCAACCGTCTTTGACGCTAGAGTCACTAGCGTCATGGTGACCGACCGCAGGCCGTCCCGGAGCACGCACGATGCCCGCCTCCGGCTGGCCGCCGTCGATCGGAGCGACCCGACGCTGTTGCATGAGCAGGTTGCGATCGAGCTTCGGCGGGCGATCTCGGCGGGCGAGGCGAAACCCGGCGACCGGATGCCGCAGGCGAAGGACCTCGCGGCGGTGCTCGGCGTGAACACGAACACGGTGTTGAAGGCGCTCCGTCTGCTGCGGGACCAGGGTCTGCTCGAGGTCGGTCGGGGGCGCGGGATCAAGGTGGCGGGCACCCCCGAGCGAACGGAGGTGGTCGAGCGGGTGAAGGAGCTGCTCGAACTGGCACGCCGCAGCGGCTACCGCCGTGACGAGCTGATCGACCTGTTGCAGTCCTTTCCGAAGTGAGCCCGACATGAAGGTGCTCGAGCGTCAGTCGCCGACCGTGGCGGGGGATCGCAAACCGCCGACCGTGGCCGGAGACCGCAAGCCGCCGACCGTGGCCGGGGATCGCAAACCGCAGACCCAGGTGGTCATCGACGAGGCCCGCCGGCGAGGGAGGCTGCGCCGGACCCGGGCCGGCTTGGCCCTCGTCCTGCTCGTGGGTGTTGGTGTGGCGGTTGCCGGCGTGATCGGCGGCGGGGGGCCCGGCGCACGGAAGGCGCTCCCGGCGCGCCCTCGCGGTCCGGCGGCCGTCGACGCCACGGCGTGGCACGGCCACGGGTCCCTCGCCTTCGTGTCGAGGGGTCGGCTGGAGGTCGTCGGGAACGACGGCGCGCGATCCGGCGTCTCCGGACCGGTTGGCGGAACCGACACGAACCCGTCGTGGTCGCCGGGCGGTGAATGGCTGGCCTACCTGAACACCGGTCCGGGCTCCGGGTCCTCCATGCCAGCACCGACCCTGTGGCTCCTCCACGTGGGCGAGTCAACCGCCCGGGAGGTCACCACGGCGGGCATCGAGCAGTTCGCCTGGTCACCGGCGGCCGACGTGCTCGCCTTCACGACGTTCGCCGGCGCCACCAGTCCTGGAGGTCTCTGGACCGACGTTCCGGGGGCGGCGCCGACGCGCCTGGTAGCCGGGCCGGGGATCGGGGACATCGCCTGGACACCGAGAGGCACCCGGCTCGCCTTCGACGACGACCTGCCGGTGGCGGAGTCAGGGACCGGCCATCCCGTGTCCTCGATCGACACGGTCGCCGCCACGGGTGGCGCGGCGCACCTCGCGTACCGGCAAGTCGGAGGGACAGCGCTGCGCCTGGCCGGCTGGTGGCCCGGTGGGAACGGGCTGCTCTTCTGGGTCGATGTCGCCAACTCCGCCTCCCTGGAGGCGACAGGTCTGTCGCTCTACGGCCTCGCCACAGGTTCGCGTGCGCCGGTGCTGGTCACGTCGGGCCTTGCCGGGCAGGAGTGGGTGGCGCCATCGCCCACCGGGCCCGACGTGGCGATCGTGGCCGGAGGCGACCGCACACTGTGGAGCCCGGGTCGGGACGTCGAGCGGTGCGGGTTCCCTTCGAGGGTGTGCCAGAAGGTCGCCATCCCTGCAGGCAGTGTCGGACTCGCTCCGGAGTGGACGCCGTCGGGCGGCCTCATCTACACGGTCGCCGCGGCCGCCGCCCCAGACGGGTTGTCCGGCGGCTACTCGTCCCGCTCGATCGCCCAGCAGGACGCGACGAGCCGCCTGTACCTCCTGGCTCCTGGGGCGAAGGCCGCCCGCCTCGTGGTGCAGGCGGGAGCAGGCGTCGTGGCCGCGCAGGTCGGAGGGACAGGCGGCGCGCTGCTCATCGTGCGCCGCAACGGGCTGTGGTTGGCCTCGCTCTCCTCGTCCACCCCAGCGGTGAGGATCGCCCATCCCCTCTTTTCCACCGCCGCTCCTTCGGGCTACTACGGCGAGGTCGACTGGCCGGGGACGTTCGCGTGGTCCCGCGGTGTCGGGTCCTCCGGCGGCGGGGGGTCGGCCGGCGCCTTCGGGGTGTCGATGTCGGGGCCGTCGCCCGAGACGCCCTGAGCAACCGTCCGCCTCACAATTGGCCGCGACGCCGCTCTCAGCGAGGGCCGCGCTCTCTGCGAGGGTCGGCTCTCAGCGAGGGTCCTGGTCCGCGGCTGCCGCACCGAAGAGCTCGAACAGCCGGAGGTGGAACCGGATCTCGTCGCGATAGTCGCCGAGCCGGATGTGCTCGTCAGGAGCGTGCATGCCGCTGTCCATCCGCAACGACCCCGGTCCGGTGACCGTCGGCACGCCGAGGCTCTCGGCGACGATGTGCATCGGCCCGGATCCCGGAACGAGCGGGTAGACGGTGGGCTCCGCCATGACGTCCCGGGCCGCCTGCAGGACGCTCTCCCCGATCACGCTCGACCGGTCGCTCCGAGCTCCCGGCACGGTCCCCAGCACGTCGACGGTCACGTCGCCGAAGCCTCTGCGCTCGAGATGCGCACCGAGCAGCGCGGCGACCGCTTCCGGTGACTGCTCGGGGACCAGGCGAAGATCGAGCTTGGCGACGGCGCGAGCAGGAAGGACGGTCTTGGATCCGGCGCCTTGGAAGCCCGACGACAGCCCCGAGATGTTGATCGACGGCTCGAGGAACAGCCTCTGCAGGAGCTCCTGCCTGTCACCGTCGACGAAGGCGGAGCCCCCGGACAGCGCGGCCGCAGCGCTGTCGGGCAGTTCGAGCGATCGGATCTCCTCCACCTGCCCCGGGGTCGGTCGTGGGTACGTCGCGGCGAGCCCGTCGATGGAGGGCCTCCCGTCAGGTCCGACCAGCGTGGCCAGTGCCTGGACGATGCGGACCGGCGCCGAACGGAACACAGCCGCGTACGAGGAATGCTGGTCCGCCGAGAGCGCCCGCGTCGAGAGCTCCAGAGTGACCAGCCCCTTGCAACCGAACGCGATCTCCGGCGTGCCGTCTTCACGGCGGAGGAAGCTCTCCCACATGCACCCGTCGGCTCGGAGCGTGTCGGCGTGGGCAACGCAGACTGTCGAGAGCCCTGGACTGCCGATCTCCTCTGCGCCCTCGCTCAGCCACACCACGTCGAAGGGAAGGTCGCCGTTCGTGTCGCGCCAGGCCCGGATGGCGTTGAGCCGAGCGGCGATGTCCGCCTTGTCGTCGCAGATGCCCCGGGCGAAGACCACGTCACCTTCGCGTGTCGCTCCGAAGGGGGCGTGGCTCCAGTCGGCGGCCGGCGCCGGCGGCTGCACGTCGTAGTGCGAGTACAGCAACAACCGACCGGCGCCCGTCCCGGCGAGCCTCCCGATGACGACCGGCGCATGGCCGGGAACGGGAACCGCCTCGACTGTGAAGCCGACCCCCTCGAGGTGGTCACCGAGCCAGTCCGCCATCTCCTCGAGGGCGGGAGAGGGCTCGGCGCTGATTGAAGGGATCCGGGCGCACTCGCACAGCTCAGCGACAGAGTCGTCGAACCGCCGCGCCACGAGTTCTTCGGCGCGCTCCAACGCTGCGCCCATGATGCCTCCGCTCAGGTGTCCCGGCCGCCACTGCGGCTCCAGCTCTCGTGTGACGGTCCGGGCTCGCCGGCCCGCACCGTGCATCTTGTCTTGCGCCGGGACCGAACCGGTGCAGGACAGAAGATGGGCCATGGGGCCCAGTGACGCGATCGCCGCGCACCGGGCCCGTTCGGCAGGGCTACTTCATGGTGAATTGCTCGGGGTAGACGTTGTTCGTCACCGGGGACATCCAGAAGTTCTTCACCTTGTTCGACACGGCGTTGACCGAGTTGGTCACGACCTGCCACACCTCGGGCTCGTTCTTCACTACCCAGGAGTCGTAGGCGCGCATCGCCGACACGGTGTGGGCGGCGTTGGCGGTCTGCGTGGCGGTGATGAGCGCCTGGAACGCCGGGGGAACCGGGAAGTCGAGACCCTGGTGTCCCTGCCACATTGTGCTCCCCTCGGGGTAGGGGGACCCGAAGTTGTTGCCGCCGTAGTCGGCGAGCTGCCAGCCCGGACTGTCGCATGTGGCGGTCCCGCAGATGTCGCCCACGATCGAGTTGAACGGCTGCTGCTGGAGGTTGATGACCATCCCCACCCTGCTGGCGTCACTCTTGTAGTTCGCGAGCACGCCTGTCATGTACCCGGTGCCACTCGTGTAGACGAGGGAGAACTGGAGCTTCTTGCCGCGATGGATGCCGGCACCGCAGTCCTTGCTCCCCGTCCCTGGCCGCGTGCACACGGCAGGGCCGTTGGACGGGATCGACCAGCCGTGCGAGGTCAGGAGCTTCCGGGCGGCTGACTCGTTGAACGGGTCCTTCTTCTGCACCGCCGCCATGAAGGGGTTCGGCGGCTTGGGAGGAACCGGTCCGTAGTCCGGAAAGCCGCCGATGCCCGAGAGGATGGCCTTGACCTGCTTTGGCTGGTTCGAGACGTCGTTCATCGCCTTGCGGATGTAGAGCTGCTTCACCAGGGGCCCGGTCACTGGGCTGTTGAAATTCAGCGTGATCAGGTTCACCTCCTCGAGCGGAGCCGGCATGAGCTTGTACCCTGCGCCGGTGACCCGCCCCTTCTCCTGGAGGTCGTTGTTCGGGACGTAGCCGATGGTCACGCTCCCCGACAGCACCGCGTTGAACTCGGATGTGGCCGAGGTGTACGGCACCAGTTGGAACTGGGAGATGTGCGGCTTGTCCGGGCCCGAGTAGTTGGTGTTGGGAACCAGGGCGACGAACCCGTTGGTTGTGAACTGCTTCAACTTCCACGGACCGTCGACAACCTGCCAGAGCGGGTTTTTGCTGTAGGCGGCGACGTCCTTGCCCTGGGATTGGAGGAACGAGAAGACGGCCTTGGCGCCGGCTGTCGTGGTGTCGTATGTGCCGACCGGCCCCGTCGCGGACTCCTTGTCCCACGCCTGCTGAGGCAGCGGGACGACGAAGGACAGCTGGTTGTCGGTGAACCACGTTGGGTTGTAGGCGTGGTTCAGCTTGATCACGACCGTCTGCGTCCCCTTCGTCGTCCAGCTGACCACGTTGTCCGGCATCGTGCCGGGCGTGTGGTGCGCCCACGATGTCTTGTTCGCCTTCAAGAGGTTCAGGAAGAACGTGAGGTCCCGAGCGTCGAGCGGTGCTCCGTCCGACCACTTGTACCTCTTCAACGTGATGCTCACCTGCGTGTCGCCAGCGCTGTAGACGGGCGGCTCGGCGATGCTGAGTGTGGGATTGATCTCGTTGATGTTCTTCGGCGACCCGATGGTGTAGAGCGTCGGCCACAGGTGGAACTGGAGGTTCGTGTTGGCGATCGAGTTGTTCTCGCCTGTCACGAAGGGCATGAGGTAGTTGGGCGCGACGCTCGCCGTCTCCGCCATGCTGACGATCCCCCCGCCCGACGCGGCGCCGTGCTTCGTGGCGGCAGACGCTGCCGTCGTGTCCGCCACGGTGACGGCGGCGACCATCAACGTTGCAGCGATCAGCGACACGCCCGAGCCGATCCGCATCGTCCGTCGTCGACCCCGTCTCCCCATGTGGTGCTCCTTCCTCGTGTCAACAGTCAGGACGTGCTCGTGTCCACCGAGCATCATCAGGCGGTGCCGATCCGCGGGCGGGACCGAGCGCGGCAGCGTCCGGTCAAAGCTCAGCCGATGCCCCGGGCGCCGTGCGTCTGCAAGAAGGTGGCGTCCGAGCGCGAGGGGCTGAGCATGAGACCCGCAACTCTAGCCGCCCTCGGCGGCGGGTGCCGGGGAGGGCGACCACCGGGCGGCCACCATCGGGGTGTTCGTCGACGAACGGCTGCGCGCCACCCTTGCTGGAAGCGAGCGCTGTCGGTGCCCGACGGCAGGCCAGTGCAGCGCCCTTCGGTGGCGAGGACGAGAGCCTGGCAGGTGATGGTCGGCGCAGCAGTCTTTGTAGGCTGGACGTGGTGCAACGTTCGGAGGGTGACGGGGTGATGGCCGCTGAGACGACAGTCGGTTCGACTCGCTCCGCAGCGATGGGACGGTCGGGAATCCGCGAGGTCATGGACCTCGCCTCTGGGCTCGACTCGGTGATCCACCTGGAGATCGGCGAGCCCAATTTCCCCACGCCGGCGCACGTGGTCGACGCCATCGCGCCGTGGCTGGCGACGGGAGCGGTCAAGTACACGCTCTCGCGCGGGATGCCGAGCCTGCGCGAGGCGCTTGTGGCAAAGCTGGCGGTTCGCAACGGCGTCACGGCGGGGGTCGACCAGATCGTCGTGACGCCGGGCGCGACGACCGCCGTGACGGTGGCCGTGCTCTCCTTCGTGGAGCCGGGCGAGGCCGTCCTCGTTCCCGACCCGGGATGGCCGGCGTTCTCGATGGCGGTCCACCTTGCAGGCGGCCGGGTGCTGCGCTACCCACTCCTGGCGGAGGAGGGGTTCGAGCCGGACCTGGACGCACTCGAAGCGCTGGCGCCGCAGGCCCGTCTGCTGATCGTCAACAACCCGTCGAACCCCACGGGCACGGTCTACAGCCCGGCCACCGTCCAAGCGCTGGTCGGCCTGGCGCGGCGCCACGATCTGCTGGTGATCAGCGATGAGGTCTACGAGGACCTCGTCTTCGATGGTCACCACGTCAGCGCCGCCATCTACGATCCCGACCGGGTCGTCACGACGTTCAGCTTTTCGAAGAGCTACGCCATGACTGGCTGGCGCGTGGGGTACGCGGTTGGACCGCGAGCGCGGATCGAACGCATGGTCCACGTGCAGGAGGCACTCGTGGCGTGCGCGTCGGAGGTCGGCCAGCGGGCGGCGCTGGCGGCGCTGGAGGGACCGCAGGACGTGATCGCGGACATGCGGCTCGGCTACCGGCGGCGCTGGGAGCTGGTGCGCCCCCTGGTCGAGGAGGCGGGGATGCTGACGTCCGAGCCGCGCGGCGCGTTCTACGCACTGCTCGGAGTGGGTGCGATCGGAGAGGACACGTACGCCGTGGCGCGCGAGCTCCTGCTCGAGCGGGGGGTCGCCGTGGCGCCCGGCGAGACGTTCGGACCCAGGGGACGTGGCCTCGTGCGGATCTCACTGGCCTCCTCCACCGATGATCTGGTGGCGGGGGTGGAGCGGATCGTGCGCGCCCAGCGTGGCGCTCCCGAGCCGATGGAGGTGTAGCAGCGGACCGGCCATCGGTGCAGTGGAGGGCACCTTCTGAGCCTCCCCGCGGCGGTGCACGCGCTGCTTCTCCTTGGGGGCGGAGCGGAACGTCGAGGCGTCCTCCGTGTCGGTCGACGCTGTCGCTCTGCGGCCCAGCCGAGCGCCACGGCCGGGGCGACGTCGCTCCAGCGGTTGGGGAGACCGGGCCCCGGTAGTAGCCTGCTTCTGGCCCCCGCCCCCGTAGCTCAGAGGATAGAGCGTCGGTTTCCTAAACCGTGCGTCGGAGGTTCGAGTCCTCCCGGGGGCGCCGACCAGTCCTCCGCCCGCAACTGGGCGGCGCCTGCCAGCGCATCGTCACCGCGGTCGTAGAGGGTGACTGCGACATCGACGGCGCTGTCGGCCGGTTGGAACACGATGTCGAGCTGCAGCGCGTCGAACAGGGCCCGTAGTTCGCTCGGGGGCGCCTTGTCGAGCGAGTCGGCGAGGATCGGCAGGTGGTCGAGCAACGGGGCGACGTCGGCCAACGTGGGCGCCTGTGTCGCCGACTCCCGGGCGAGGACCACAAGGCGCTCGCGCCGCTCGGCGATGGCGTCCTCCAGCTCGGCCACACGCTGACCGACACGGCGGCGGAGCGCGGACGTGACGTCGTCAGCTTCGAGGTTGACGAGCTGGCGGGTGAGGCGCCGTTCGAGGTCGGCGATCTCGGCCTCGACCTCCGCGGCGCGTTCCTGGGTTGGCGCGGCGCGCTCAGGCTCGGCCGCGGCGTCCAGGCACGTGCGCCAGTAGCCGGTGCGCTCGGGACCGAAGAGCGCCGAGGCGAGGAACGGCAGGAGCGCGGCGTTCAGGCGCTCCTCGTTCAGGTAGACGTGCGGCGGGTGGCCAGCGGGGATCTCCTTCGCTCGTTGGTGCGAGGGTTGGCACGAGTAGTAGGTGGTCTGGCGTCGATGGTTCCCCCACACGCGCAGCCCGCAGATCCCGCAGCGGAGGAGCCCGCGGTAGCGGTAGTCGCGCTTCGCGCTGGGTCGGGCGACGGTGGCGGGCATGGCCTGGCGCGAGCGCTCGTTGGCCTTGGCGCGCACCTGCACCGCGTCGTACTCCTCGCGGCTGACGATCGCCGGAAGCGCGGGCTCTTCCGACCAGACCCAGGTCTCGGGCGGGTTGGTGCGGTTGTGGCCCTTCTTGCGGGCCCGTCGGTTCCAGACCTGGTAGCCGGTGTACTTCGGGTTCCTGAGCACCTCCCACACCGACGACCTGCTTCACGCTCCGCGCGCCGTCGTCGGGTCGACCGGGATGGGTGGCGGGTAGCTGTCCGGGTCGGCGTTCAGGCGGTCGCGGATCTGGAGGAGGCCCATCCCGCCGCCGAGGTACCAGTCGTAGATGGCGCGCACGACCGGCGCGCGCACGGGGTCCAGTTCCAAGGTGCGCTTGTTGATGCCACGGCTGTCGTCCGTCACGGAATTCCCTGGCGCTGCCGAGCCCGTTGCACGAACCCCCGACCGATCTGCGAAGTCCCTGGTAGCGCGTGCGTGAAATCCACCACCTGACCAGGCGAGATAGCGACGATAGGTGCATGGCCTACAACTTCGTCGCCCCAGAGCGC
>JAJYVT010000087.1 GCA_021791845.1 Actinomycetes bacterium
TCCGGACCCACTTCGCCCGCGCCCTGTGGGAGCCGTTCGAGGAGCAGGTCGCGGCGCGCCTCCCCCTGCGACGGATCGGCGAGCCCGACGACATCGCCACCGCCGCCCTGTTCCTCGTCTCGGACGCCGCGTCCTGGATGACCGGTGAGGTGCTCGTCGTCGACGGCGGGGCGACGGCCTCGCCGAGTGGCGGCGTGGCCTAGCTCCGGCCCAGCTCCGAAGCCGCGGCATCCGGGTCCGTCGGGGCGTTCCCACGCCCGGCGCGCGTCCCTGGGGGCGCCGACGCCCCTCGCAGTCCTCGTTCAACGTTCGCGCTGCGAAGTACTGACCAAAGACCCTGCTGGTGACCGGCGTCGCGCCTCACACTGACGACCGAACAGTGAGAACGACCGCCAACGGCCACACGAGCGTCACCCGAGCGGCGACGCGGGTGCGGCTCCAGCCGTGTCGCCCCGGCGACGGAGCCTCCTTCTGTGAGGAGCGACGGTCGCGACGAAGGCGTGGTCGTGCCGCGCCGGACGAAGGAGGAGCCCAGCATGTCCAGACCACGGTGGTACGCCGCCGGCGCCGGAGTCGCCGCCCTGGCGATGACGGCGGCGATCGTCGTGCCGTCGACGGCGGGCGCGTCCAGCGCCAACGCCTCGAAGACCCCGACGATCTCCTACAAGTCCTTCAACCTGTCCTTCAAGGCGATGAAGAGCCTCGCCCCGCTGGCGAAGCAGGGCAAGGGGAAGGTCGCCGCCATCCTCCCCGACACGACGAGCTCCACCCGCTACGTCGAGTTCGACGCACCGTTCCTCAAGAAGTCGATGAAGCTCGCCGGCCTGAAGGCGAAGACAGTCATCGTCCAGAACGCCCTCGGCAGCACCTCGGGTGAGCTCTCCGACGCCGAGACCGACATCACCAAGGGAGCGACGGTGCTCCTCGTCGACCCGCTGACATCGGGCACGGGAGCCGCCATCGAGGCGTACGCCAACGCCCACGGCGTGCCGGTGATCGACTACGACCGCCTCACGCTCGGCGGGAGCCGCAAGTACTACGTGAGCTTCACAAACGTCCGCGTGGGCAAGCTCATCGGCCAGGGGCTCGCCAGCTGCGTCACCCAGTGGCACGTGTCCTCGCCGAAGGTGATCGTGATGCACGGCGCGGCAACCGACAACAATGCCACGTTGTTCGCTCAGGGCTACTACTCGGTCATCAACCCGCACTTCAAGTCCGGCCAGTGGACGAAGACCGCCACGACGGCCGACACCTGGACACCGCCGCAGGCGCTGAGCGAGTTCGAGGCGGCCTACACCGCGCACCCGACAGCGAATGCGGCGCTGTTCCCGAACGACGAGACGGGCGCGCCGATCATCACATACCTCAAGTCCAAGGGTGTCCCGCCGAGGACCTTCCCGACGACCGGACAGGACGCCACCCTCACCGGGCTCCAGAACGTGCTGAGCGGCTACCAGTGCGGCACCGTGTACAAGCCGATCTACCTCGAGGCGCAGGCCGCCGTCGCGCTGGCCATGTACCTGCGGGCCGGCAAGACGCCGCCGCACAGCCTCGTCAACGCCAAGCTGGCCGACCCCACCGAACAGGTCGAGGTGACATCCATCCTGTTGACGCCCAAGTGGGTGACCACCAAGAACATGAAGTCGACCATCGTCAAGGACAAGTTCGTCCCCGTGGCCACACTGTGCGCCAAGTCGTACGCGACCGCGTGCAAGGCCGCAGGAATCACACCCTGACGTCCGGTCGCTGATCGGACCATCGCCGGCCCCGCCCTCGGCTTCGTCGGAGTCGAAGGCGGGGCCGGCCGGCATCGAGACCGGGGCGGCGGAGCGCACCGGCAGAAGCGGCTGGCAGGGAGCGGAGAGGAGGAGAGGAGCCCGATGGTCGGAGCATCCGAGGGCGGAGCGCTGTTGTCGCTGCGAGGGCTGTCGAAGAGCTTCGGTCCGGTCCGGGCCCTGACCCAGGTCGACTTGGACCTCTACCCCGGCCACGTCACGGCGCTCGCCGGTGACAACGGCGCCGGCAAGTCGGTGCTCATCAAGACCGTCGCCGGTCTCTGGCCGCCGGACGAGGGCGAGCTGTTCTGGGAGGGACGGCGGGTCCACGTGCACAGCCCCCGCGACGCCGAGGCGCTGGGGATCACGATCATCTACCAGGACCTCGCCCTCTGCGACAACCTCGACATCGTCCAGAACATGTTCCTCGGGCACGAGCGGCGCCGGATGGGCCTGTTGGACGAGACGTCGATGGAGAAGACGGCAAGGAAGACCTTGGAGGCCCTCCAGGTCACGACGATCCGCTCGATCCGTCAGCCGGTCGAGTCGCTCTCGGGGGGCCAGCGCCAGTCCGTGGCCGTCGCCAAGGCAGTCATGGCCAACGCCCGGCTGGTGATCATGGACGAGCCCACCGCCGCGCTCGGGGTCACCCAGACGAGGATGGTGCTCGACCTGATCCACCGCCTGGCCGAGCAGGGTGTTGCCGTCATGGTCGTGTCCCACAACCTGAACGACGTGTTCGAGGTGGCGGACCGCATCGCCATCCTGCACCTGGGCCGCCTGGCGGCTGCGGGCGACATCATCGAGTTCGACCGGGCACGGGTCGTCGACTACATGACGAGCGGGACGTCGGAGCGTTCGGTCGGCAACGGCCGGCGCCCTGAGGCCCCGGCCGAGGAGAGGGGGTCCTGATGGCCGTGCCGACCGACGAGCAGCGCGGGCGGCCCACCGCCGGCGGCCCGGTGCCGCCGGTCCCCGACGTCGTCGCGGCGACGGAGGTGCCGGTCTCCCCGGTGGTCGTGGGGTCGCTTCGCGAGTACCTCGGCACCCAGTGGCAGCGGATCCGCTCGGGACAGAGCGGGATGCTCCCGATCGTGCTGGGCCTGATCCTGATCGTGGTCGTCTTCCAGGTCCTGACATCCAAGTACCTGACGGCCGGCGACATCGTCAACATCCTCGCGTACGGGTCCATCTTCGTGACGTTCGGACTGGCGGAGACCTTCGCCCTGGTGCTGAGCGAGATCGACCTGTCGATCTCCTACGTCGGCTTCGTCGGCGCCATGATCATGGCGGAGCTCTTGAACCGCCCCTTCGACTGGCCGTGGTGGGCCGCCGTCGTCGTCGCCCTCCTCGCCTGCGGGGTGATCGGCCTCGTCCAGGGCGCCCTCATCACCAAGCTCCGGATCCCGTCGTTCGTCGTGACCCTCGCCGGCCTGTTGGGCTGGCAGGGCTTTCTCATCTTCATCACCGGTGCCGACAAGACGGCCGTCGGCGGGGTGCTGTCGATCTCCGAGAACCGCATCGTGTGGGGCATCGTCAACGCCCAGATGTCACCGGTGGCGGGGTGGATCGTCTACGCCGCGGTGATCGCCGCCTTCGCCGCCTACGTCTGGTCCCGGGACGGTCGCCGGCGGGCGTCGGGGCTGAGCGCACCGCCGCGCAGCATCACCGCGGCCACGATCGTGGGCGTCGCCGCCCTGGGCGCGCTGCTGGTGTGGGTCTGCGGCTTCAACCGGGGCTCGTCGATCGTCGTGCTCGAGGGTGTGCCGTACTTCGTGCCGGTCCTGATCGCCGTGATCGTGCTCTTGACGGTCCTCTTCCACCGCACCCGGTTCGGGCGCTACCTCTACGCCATCGGGGCCAACCCCGAGGCGGCGCGGCGGGCCGGCATCCGGGTGGCCGCCATCCGCACCCTGGCGTTCATGCTGTGCAGCTTCACCGCCGGGATCGCGGGGGTGATCTACGCCTCCCGGCAGGGGTCGATGAGCATCAGCGTCACAGGGGGCGTCTACACGCTCTTGGGCGTCGCTGCCGCGGTCATCGGCGGCACCAGCCTGTTCGGCGGGCGGGGCAAGCCCGTCTACGCCGTCATCGGCGGCGTGATCGTGGCCGCCATCTACTACGGGCTCTTCCTCCTCGGCGTGAGCGCCGACGGGACCTACATGGCCATCGCCGTCGTGCTCGTGGCCGCCGCCACCGTGGACACCCTGGCCCGCCGCCGCCGCCCGAGCGCGACGTAGCGGGACGGCCACCGCGCCGGCCCCCAGGTTCCGCCTTCCGCCGCCGCCCGTGCGTCAGGCCAGGTCCTGCCGGCGGACCTTGCCCGACGCCGTCCGGGGCAGGCGGTCCACCACCACGAGCTCCTTCGGCGCGGCCCACGGCGGGAGCGTCGCCGTGACCAGGTCCGCCAGCTCGCCGAGCGCCGGGGGCTCCCCGGGGTGGGCCGGCACGACCCATGCCACCACCCGCTGGCCCCACTCCGGGTCGTCGCGCCGCCAGACCGCCGCCTCGGCGACGCCCGGATGGGTGGCAACCAGCTGCTCCACGGGCACCGGCCACACCTTCTCGCCCCCCGTCGTGATCACCTCCGCCAGGCGCCCCTCGACGTGGAGCACGCCCGAGGGGTCCAGCCAACCGCCGTCCCCGGTGGGGAGCCAGCCGCCCCGCCCATCGGGCCCGGGGACCCTGGGGTCCGTGCCGTCTCGGTAGCTGCGCAGCAACATGGGACCGCGCACGAGCACTTCCCCCGCCGCGCCCTCGCCGGGACACCCCGTGCCGACGGCCACCTCCACCCCGTCGAGGGGCAGGCCGTCGTAGACGAGTCCCGATCCCGTCTCCGTCATGCCGTAGGTGGTGACGACGTTGGCCGGGAGGTCGCCGGGCGGGGCCGCCCCGCCGAGCAGGATGCACTCGAACAGCGCCGGGTCGACGCGGCGGAGCGCGGTGGCCACCAGGCTCACGTGCGTCGCCGGAGCGCGGCGCGCCTCGGCCGTGACCCGTTCGGCGTCGAACCCCGGGAGCACGGTGCAGGGCGTCCCGGTGACGAGGGCCCGGGTCACGACCGAGAGGCCGCCGACGTGGGCCAGGGGCAGGCACGCCAGCCAGTGGTGGCGGGACGGGTCGACCCCGAGGCGGGCGGAGGTGGCGCGGGCGCTGGCCTCGACGGCGGCGTGGGTCAGCACCACGCCCCTCGGCGCCCCGGTCGAGCCGCTGGTGGCGAGCACGAGCGCGTCGCCCTCCTCGACCGGGAGGCCGCCCTCGAGCCGCGTGATCGACCCGTCGGACGCCACCACCGCGGCCGGGCGGAGAGCCTCGAGGAGGGTGCGGGCGGCGGGCGGCGGGAGCCTCGGGTCGAGGGGGGCGACTGCGTCGCCGCTGTCCCACACGGCCTGCATGGCGTCCACGAACCCGGTTCCACCAGGGAGGTCGAGGGCGACGAGCTCGGGCACCGGCCGGTAGGTTAGGTGCCCGTGGAAACGGTCATCTCAGGCGATCCGGTCGATCCGCTGGACGAGCTGCGGGCGCTGCCGCCCCCCGAGTTCAAGGAGTCCGGCCAGTGGCGGGACATCCGCTACGAGACGGCCGAGGGCATCGCCCGGATCACCATCTGCCGGCCCGAGGTCCGGAACGCCTTCCGGCCGCAGACCCTCTTCGAGCTGGCGGACGCCTTCGAGATGGCCCGCGACGACCCCGAGATCGGGGTCGTGGTCCTGCGGGGCGAGGGCCCGGACGCCTTCTGCTCGGGCGGGGACCAGCGGATCCGCGGCGACGACGGGTACATGGGCGACGACGACGTCGCCCGGCACGGGATCGGCCGGTTGAACGTGCTCGACCTCCAGGTCCAGATCCGCCGGCTCCCCAAGCCCGTGATCGCCAGCGTGGCCGGCTACGCCATCGGAGGGGGTCATGTCCTCCACCTCGTCTGTGACCTGACCATCGCCGCCGACAACGCCCGTTTCGGCCAAACCGGCCCCAAGGTCGGCAGCTTCGACGGCGGCTACGGCGCCAGCCTCCTGGCCCGCACGATCGGGGTGAAGCGGGCGAAGGAGGTGTGGTTCCTCTGCCGCCAGTACTCGGCAGCCCAGGCGGAGCGCTGGGGCCTCGTGAACACCGTCGTGCCCCTCGACGACCTGGAGCGGGAGACGGCGGCGTGGTGCCGCCGGGTGCTCCAGCTCTCGCCGATCGCGTTGCGGATGCTGAAGGGCGGGTTCAACGCAGCCGAGGACGGGCTGGCGGGCATCCAGCAGCTGGCCGGCGACGCGACCATGCTCTTCTACATGACCGAGGAGGGACAGGAAGGTCGCAACGCCTACGTGGAGCGGCGACCGCCCGACTTCTCGCGGTTCCCGCGTCGCCCGTGACCACGGCGCCTCCGGCGCTCCCCGGGCCGGTGCGGCGGTGGGTGGCGGGGGCGCGGCCCAGGACGCTGGTCGCGGCGGCGGTGCCGGTGGTCGTGGGCACCGCCCTCGGCTGGTGGGCGCGCAGCGGCGCGCCCGGCGGCGTCCATCCGGTCGGCGGCCCGGCCGCGGTGATCTGGTGGCGGGCCGCGTGCGCCCTGGTGGTCGCGCTCGCCCTGCAGGTCGGCACCAACTACGCCAATGACTACTCCGACGGCATCCGGGGCACCGACCGCGGGCGTGTCGGGCCGCTCCGGCTGGTG
Organism: Actinomycetes bacterium; assembly: GCA_021791845.1. GTDB lineage: Bacteria > Actinomycetota > Acidimicrobiia > Acidimicrobiales > RAAP-2 > JAJYVT01. Next base: position 6,436 of record JAJYVT010000087.1, read on the forward strand.
GCCTCCGGCGCGGCCCGCCCCGAGGCGGTGCGGCTGGCCGCCTGGCTCTGCTTCCTCGTGGCCGGCGTGGCCGGCCTGGCCCTGGCGGCTGCCACCACCTGGTGGCTCGTCCTCGTGGGCGCCGGCTGCATGGCAGCCGGCTGGTTCTACACCGGGGGTCCCAAGCCCTACGGCTACCTGGGACTCGGCGAGCTGTTCGTGCTCTGCTGCTTCGGCCTGGTCGCCACCGTGGGCTCCGCCTACGTGCAGTCGGGCGGCTTCGCCCTGTGGTGGGCGGCCGTCCCCGTCGGCTTGCTGTCGGTGGCGCTGCTCGAGGCCAACAACCTGCGGGACGTGGCGGGCGACGCCGCGGCCGGGAAGCGCACGCTGGCGGTGCGGGTCGGGCCGCGCCGCGCCCCGTGGCTCTACGTGGGGTCGCTGGTCGGCGTCGGCCTGGGCGTGGTGGCCGTGGCCGCGGTGCGCCCGGTGGCCCTGGTGGCCCTGGTGGCGCTGGTCCTGGCGGTCAAACCGTCCCGGGCCGTGCTCGCCGGCGCCCAGGGTCGCGACCTGTTGCCGGTGCTCGGTTCCACTGGCCGCCTGCAGCTGGCGGTGGGCGCCCTCCTCGCCCTGGGGCTCCTCCTGTGACGCCGGCGACTTCCGCGGCCCCTTCGGCGCCCGTGACCCCTTCGGCGCCCGTGACCCCTTCGACTTCCGTTTCCGGTCGCGCGGCGGGCCTGACCGGCCGCGGAGTCCCGGGATCCGCCGGGTCAGCCGTCGAGAAAGCGCGCCACCATGCGCGCCGTCAGCTCCGGCTGGGCCAGGTGGGCGGCGTGGCCGGCTCCGGGCACGAGCGAGAAGGTGGCGGTCGGCATCGCCCGGGCCATGCGGGCGGCGACGGCGGCGAACCGGAGGTCGTCGGCACCGGTCAGCAGCAGGGCTGGCGTGCCGAGCGCGCCCAGCCGGTCCCACAGAGAGGCCTGGGTGCCGGTCCCGGCCAAGCGGAGGCTGGAGGCGAGCCCCGCCGCCGTGTTCTCCCTGCGCGCTGCCAGTCCGGGGTCGCGGAGCCCGGCGAACATCGGCGAGGCCAGCCAGCGCCGGAGGAAGGCGTCGACGTCGCCGTCGGCCTCGAGCGCGTCGGCCATGGCGTCGTCACGCCGGCGGCGGGCGGCGCGGGCCTCTGGGTCCTCGATGCCCGCCGTCCCGCCGATGAGCACCAGCCGGCGCACCGAGCCCGGGTGGTCCAGGGCGGCGTGGAGGGCGACGCGGGCGCCGAGCGAGTAGCCGAGGAGGTCGACCGGGCCCGAGCCTGCACCGGCACCGTCTCCGTCAGCGCCGGCCGCACGCAGCACCAGCGCCCCGGTCTCGGCCAGGTCGGCGCGCACGCCGCCCGACGCCCCGTGCCCGGGCAGGTCCACCCGGACGACCCGGCGGCCCCGCTCGATCAGCTCGCCGAAGCGCCCCCAGGAGCGCCCGGTCTGGGTGAAGCCGTGCACCAGCACCAGGGGCGGTCCGTTCCCGCTGGCCTCGGCATGGAGCACGCGCCGTGAGCGTAGTGCAGGCCACCTTTGCCGCCACCCTCGTGGACGAGTGGGTCCGGGCGGGCGTGACCGAGGCGGTGGTCTGCCCGGGGTCGCGCTCCACCCCGCTCGCCCTGGCCATCGCCGCCCGGCCCGAGCTGTCGGTCCACGTGCGCCTCGACGAGCGCGGCGCCGGCTTCTTCGCCCTCGGGCTCGGCCGCGCCACCGGCCGGCCGGCCGTCGTGTGCGTCACCAGCGGCACCGCGGCCGCCGAGCTGCACGCTGCCGTGGTCGAGGCCCACCACGGCCGGGTCCCGCTCATCGTGTGCACGGCCGACCGGCCCCCGGAGCTCCACGGGGTGGGCGCGTCCCAGACGGTCGAGCAGGTCGGCATCTACGGCTCGGCGTTGCGCTGGTCGGCCGACCCGGGCGTCCCGGTGGCCGAGACCTCGGGCACCTGGCGCTCGTTGGCGGCCCGGGCCATGGCCGAGGCCGGCAGCGGCCCGTACGGACCCGGGCCGGTGCACCTCAACCTGGCCTTCCGGGACCCGCTGGTGGGGGAGCCCGGCCCGCTGCCGCCGGGACGGGCGGACGGGAAGCCGTTCCACCGGATGGCACCGCAGGTCGGCGCTCCCGTGCTGGACGACCGGTGGTCGCTGCCCGCCGGTCGCGGGCTGATCGTGGCCGGCGCAGGGTGCGGCCCGGTCCCGGCGGTGCTCGCGATGGCCGAGCACCTCGGCTGGCCGGTGCTGGCCGATCCCCTTTCCGGCTGCCGGGTCGACCACCCCCAGGTGGTGGCGGCCGGCGACGCCGTCGCCCGGTCGGGGCGCGACGACCTGCGCCCCGAGGTGGTGGTGCGCCTGGGGTCGGCGTGGGCCTCGAAGGCGCTGCCGGCGTTCCTCGCCGGGGCCGACACGGTGGCGGTCGACCCGTGGTGGCGCTGGCAGGACCCGGACCGGACGGCGGCCGTGGTGCACCGGACGGACCCCGGTTCCTTCGCCGAGGCGGTGTGCCGGCGCCCCGCCACGGCCGGTCCGGCGGGGTGGCTCGCCGGCTGGCAGCGCGCCGAGCGGGTGGCGCAGGCGGCGATCGACCGGGTGTTGGCGGAGGTCGGGCTCTCCGAGCCGCTCGTCGCCCGGCGCCTGGCCCGCCTGCTGCCGGGCGACGTCACCGTGGTCGTGTCGTCGTCGATGCCGGTCCGGGACCTGGAGTGGTTCGCGCCGCCCGTCGCCGATCCGCCCCGGGTGCTGGCCAACCGGGGTGCCAACGGCATCGACGGCGTCTGCTCCACGGCGCTCGGCGTTGCCGCCTCCTGCGGCGGACCGGTGGCGGCGGTCCTGGGAGACCTTGCGTTCTTCCACGACGTCGGCGCCCTGGTCGGGGCGGGGGAGCCGGGCGCACCCACGGGCGCGCCGTGCACGGTGCTGGTCGTCGACAACGGCGGCGGCGGGATCTTCGAGTTCCTGCCGCAGGCAGGCTCCGTCGAGCGCGCCGTCTTCGAGCGCGTCTTCGCCACGCCCCAGGCCGCCGACGTGCTGCAGGTGGCGGCGGGCCTCGGGGTGGAGACCGCCGACGTGGGCACGCCGGACGAGCTGGACGAGGTGCTCGGGGCGGCCGCCACCGCCAAGGGCCACCGCGTCGTGCGCGTGCGCGTGCCGGCGCGGCCGGGCAACGTGGACGTCCACCGCCGGGTCCACGACGCGGTCGCCGAGGCGTTGGCACGGCAGGAGCCGTTGCCGAAGCCGGAGCCGTAGCCGAAGCCGGAGCCGCCGTCGGGGTATGGCAGGCTGGACCGCGTGCCGACCCTCTCCGAGGACCTGCGCTTCCGCGGCATCGTCCACCAGGTGACCGACGAGAAGCTGCTGGACCGTCTCGACCACGGCCGCACGACCATGTACATCGGCTTCGACCCGTCGGGGCCGAGCCTGCACATCGGGAGCCTCCTGCAGCTGACCAACCTGCGTCGCTTCCAGCTGGCGGGGCACCGGCCCATCGCCCTGGCCGGCGGCGGCACCGCGCTCATCGGCGATCCGGGCGGCAAGACCGCCGAGCGGACACTGCTCTCACGCGAGGTCCTCGACGGCTACCTCGAGGGCATCCGGCCCCAGCTGGCCCGGTTCGTCGACCTGGACGACGCCCTGCTCCTGGACAACAGCTCCTGGCTCGGCTCCGTCCCGGTGCTCGACTTCCTCCGGGACGTGGGCAAGCACTTCACCGTCAACACGATGGTGGCGAAGGAGGCGGTCCGCTCCCGCCTGGAGCGGCCGGACCGAGGGATCTCCTACACCGAGTTCAGCTACATGCTGCTCCAGGCCTACGACTTCCTCCGTCTGCACGAGGACCACCAGTGCGAGCTCCAGGTCGGCGGGAGCGACCAGTGGGGGAACATCACCATGGGCGTGGAGCTCATCCGCAAGGTCGCGGGAAGCCAGGCGTACGGGCTCACGACGCCGCTCGTGACGAAGGCCGACGGCACCAAGTTCGGCAAGACCGAAGAGGGGGCCGTCTGGCTCGACCCGCAGATGACCAGCCCCTACCGCCTCTACCAGTTCCTCCTCCAGACGTCGGACGCCGAGGTGGGCGCGTACCTGCGCTACTTCACGTTCCTCAGCCACGAGGCGATCCTCGCCCTCGACGTCGAGACGGCCGAGCGACCGCAACGCCGCGCCGCGCAGCGGGCGCTGGCACGCGAGGTCTGCGTCCTCCTCCACGGCGAGGAGGAGACGCTGCGGGCCGAGAAGGCATCGGCCGCCCTCTTCGGCGAGGAGATCGCCGGGCTGGACGAGCGGACGCTCCTGGACGTGGTGGCCGAGGCGCCGTCGTCGAGGCGTGCCCGGAGCGCTCTGCTCGCCGGTGACGTCACGCTCGTCGACGCCCTCGTCTCGAGCGGTCTCGCCTCCTCCCGGGGCGACGCCCGCCGCACCGTCGGCCAGGGCGGTGCCTACGTCAACAACCGGCGGGTGGACGACGCCGAGCGGGTGCTCGGCCAGCAGGACCTGCTGCACGACCGCTACGTCGTGCTGCGCAAGGGGCGGCGCGACTACCACCTGCTCGTGGTCGAGTGAGGCGGGCGGCGCCGACGGCGATGGCGCGGGCCGGGGTGGCGAGCCGGACCACGGGTGGCTGGACCACGGGCGGCCGGGCGACGGGTGGCCGGGCGACGAGTGGCCGGGCGACGGGCGGCTCCCGGAGGGCGGACGGCGGATGATCTCGAAGGTGTGGCTGACCGTCGGCCTCGTCGTCGTGGTGGCCGTCGGCATCGTGGCGTTCGTCTCCTACGGCCACGGTGCACCGTCCGGCACGGCTGCGCAGCGGCTCCAGAGCTGGGTCTCGAGCACCCAGCTCGGCCAGGACATCGGCACGCTCCAAGGAGACGGCTCGAACGTCACCCGCGCCCTTCGCGAGCACAAGGGATCGACGGCGGTCCGGACCGTCTGCGCCGCCATGGCCAACGACGCCCAGACATTCAACGACCAGCTCCCGTCTCCGGACGCCTCCGTCACCCAGCTGCTCGCTCGGGCGTACGGGCTCGACTACGACGCCGCCGAGGCCTGCTACAAGGCGGGCGCCACCGACCGCTCGCTCCTGGCCCAGGCGAGCGGAGACCGCAAGAAGGCGACGACGCTCTTCACCGAAGTGCTCCGCCGCGTCCGGGCGGTCACCGGGCACTCCCTTTCGACCACCACCACCACCGTGCCCGACCTCACAGGGACATCATTCCTGTGATCGGGGACTTCCGGTGACCACCGACGGCCGCGAGGCCGCAGCCGGGGGTCCGACCGGGAATGGACGCGCCGGCGAGCCCGACATCGACGACCGGTTGCGGCGCCGGGTCCTGTGGGCGCTGCCGACCGGGCTGTACGTCGTGGGCAGCCGGAGTGGCGGGGAGTGCAACCTCATGACCGCCAACCTCTGCGTCCAGGTCGCCGTCGAGCCGAAGCTCGTCGGCGTGGCCATCGACGTCACGGCGGTGACCGCCCGGCTCGTCGACGAGGGCGGGTCCTTCGCGGTCAGCCTGCTCGCCCGCGAGGACCGGGCCGTGGTGCGCCACTTCGTCAAGCCCGTCGGCGAGGGCGAGGTGGTGGTGGGGACCGGAGGGGAGCTCGTGTCGATCGGCGGCGAGGAGGTGCTCGTCGCACGGACCGGGGCGCCGGTCCTGGCCCGGTCCGTCGCCTGGCTGGACTGTGCCCTGCGCCATCGCGTGGTGCTCGGGAGCCACGACCTGTTCGTCGGGGAGGTGGTCGCCGTCGGCGGCCCCCCGGGCGACGTCCCGCCGGTGCTCCGCATGGAGGACACGCGGATGAACTACGGCGGCTGAGCGGCCGCCCGTCCCGGCAGGCGCCCGCCGCCGTCTGCGGCCGGCGACGGGTGGCTCGACGTATGGGTCGACGCATGGGCGAAGGGGCCGGCCGGCCCCTCGGTCACCGGGGCCGCAAGTCGATCCGCAGGGTCAAGACCCCGTCCTCGAGCGTCGCCTCGGCGTCGCCGATCATGGCGAAGTCCATGTAGTCCCGCTGGGCCTGCTCCCGGAACCGCTGGCGTTCCGGCCCTTCGACCGGCGGGAGCCCGCGGTCACGCACTGCCTTCGCCCGCTCCTGGAAGCGGGTCACCATCTCGTTGGGATCGAACTCCATGGGAACGGGCCCATGTTAGACAGCGCCTGATCAGGCACGGCGCGTGTCCCGGCCTCCCGTTCCCGGGCCGCTCACGCCATCGGGGTCGACGGGTTTCGGGGCTCCAAGCGACTACACTGGGCCAACGGCCGGGAGGCCGTCCACGTGGGACGGTCGATGTCGGCCCGGGTCGTCGACATGGCCCCCGGTTCGGTCCGCAGCGCGTCTCGAGCCTGGGCGGGCAGCAAGGGAGTGGTCGTGAAGAAGGGACGCCATCGGCGCTTCGAAGAAGCGCGAAGCCTCAAGCGTTCGGTCACCACCGCTGGGGAGCGGTGCCCGGAGTGCGGAGCCGAGCCCGACGACGTGCACGCGTCGTGGTGCCTGGCGGAGGAGGACCAGTACGACCGCATCCTCGGGTCGCTGGCGCCTTCCCACGACGACTGGGAGAAGGACCCGCTCGACGACTGACTCCCGCAGCACCCTGTACGTGACCCCCGCAGTCCGGTACGGAAGCGCTGCGGTGACCTGCTGCCACGGGCCGCGCACACCCTGCAGGACCCGTTTGAAGGACGTCTCCAGGCGGTAGATGGCCCCGTGAACCAACGCGCTGACCACGACGGAGGGGCAGGCATGACATCGAATGCGTCCGACAGCGGTCTCGGAGCTTTGTCGCCGGCGCTCGAGGACTTCGGCGTGCTCGGGTTCCACGAGTACCTGCCCACCGCCGAGGAGATCGTCGCCGCTCGCCGGTTCGTCCATGACACGCTTGCCGAGGCGGGTGCGGACGAGGACGTGCGCGCCGCCGCCGAGCTGGTCGTGGACGAGTTCGCGCTGAACGCCGTGCGCCATGCCGGAACGTTCTTCTCCGTGTCGGTCGAGAAGGGACCGGACGCGGTGCGCATCGCCGTTCGGGACGACTCCGACGTGTTCCCAGCGGTGCAGGAGCACGTCGTGCTCTCGATCAGCGGCCGCGGCCTCTCCATCGTGGCGTCGACGGCCGAGCAATGGGGCGC
>JAJYVT010000014.1 GCA_021791845.1 Actinomycetes bacterium
GATCGAGCTCGTCCGGACGGTCCAGCGGCGGCCCGGGATCTCGGTCGCCGAGGCCGCAGAGGAGCTCCGGCTCGCCCCCAACACCGTCAGCACGCTGGTGGGGCAGCTCATCGACGCAGGCATCGTCGTCCGCACCCCCGACCGGGAGGACCGGCGCGTGGCGCGGCTGGCGCTCGACCCGGGGGCGGGGCGTACGGTCGTGGGCTGGTACGACCGGCGGACTGAGGCCGTCGCCTCGGTGCTCGCCCGCATCTCCCCGCCCGAGCGGCGGCGGCTCCACGACGCCCAAGCGGTGCTCGCCACGGTGGCCCTTCTCCTGGAGGAGGACGCGGCGGCCGCCGAGCGTGCCGCCGACCGCCGGCACGGCCGCGGGCGGTCGCCCCGGCGCACCGAGGCCCGCCCCGTGGCCGAGCCTCGGTGACGACACCGGGGAGCCCGGCCCCCGCCGCCCAAGCGCCCGGCCGGCCCTTCGCCGTCGCGGCGGCGCTGACCAGACGGGTCGGCTGCCCGCCCGACCCCGAGGGCGCCGGGGCCGGCGCAGGCGGATCCGCCCCGCCCGGCCCGCCGTCAGCCCGGCCCGCCGTCAGCCCGGCCCGCCGTCAGCCCGGCCCGCCGTCAGCCCACCTGACGGATCGTCAGCCCGCCTGACCGGCCGTCAGCCCGGCACCTGCGCCCCCGGTCTCAGGACCGCACCCGCAGGCCGTCGCACACCACCCCCACCAAGCGCTCGGCAGGGCACGCGGCGCCGGACTTCCCCGACCCCACGCACACGCCGACCACCAGGCTCAGCACCTCGTCGGTGCCCACGTCGCCTCGGACGCTCCCCTGGTCCACGGCACGTTGACGCAACGTGTCGATCGCGGCGCGGAGCTGGTCGAACTTTTCGGCGCACCGCGCCTTCAGGTCGAACCCCGCCTGAGCCAAGGCGTCCGTGAGGTCGTGCTTGGTGGAGACCTCGGAGGCCATTGTCGTCAGGAAGGAGAAGAAGTGCTCGGCGGCGTCGTCACCCTCGTTCGGAGCGGTGGCCCTTGCCAGCATCGAGTCGATCCGGTCGACCACGATCGCCTCGAACAGCGCCTCCTTCGTCGGGAAGTGGCGGTAGAGCGTCCCGATCCCGACCCCGGCCCGCTCGGCGACGACGTCCACGGGCACGCCGATGCCCTCGGCGGCAAAGGTGGCCGCCGCCGCGTCGAGGATCCGCTGGCGGTTCCGCCGGGCGTCCGCCCGCATCGGCCGCGGCTCCGCCTCAGTGGACCCGGCCACCCGCCGCCTCCCGGGCACGGAGCGCGTCGGCCGGCCCCACGATCCCGCGACGCTCCCCCACGCGGCGCCCCATCCCGTTGACAAACGGAACCTTGGTTCCGTATAGTGCGCCCATAACCGGAGTCACCGCTCCGAATTGTACCCGAGCCACGAGGAGGTGGCCACCATGACCGACCTGGCACTGGCCCCGCGCGCCCCCGCACCGGCGCCACGACAGGCAAAGCTCCTGGCGCTGGTGATCATCGCCGCGGCCCAGCTCATGATCGTGCTGGACGCCTCCGTCGTGGTGGTCGCCCTTCCCTCGGCCCAGCACGCGCTCCACATCTCGGTGGCCGATCGCCAGTGGGTGATGACCTCCTACACCCTGGCCTTCGGCACCCTCCTGTTGCTCGGTGGCCGCATCGCGGACTACGTCGGGCGCAGGCGGGCCTTTGTTATCGGGCTGCTCGGCTTCGCGGGCTCCTCGGCACTGGGCGGACTGGCCCAGTCGGCGGCGATGCTCTTCGGGGCCCGGGCCCTCCAGGGCGCCTTTGCCGCCGCCATGGCGCCGGCAGCCCTGTCGCTCCTCACCACCACCTTCACCGAGGCACGCGAGCGCGCCCGCGCCTTCGGCGTCTACGGCGCGGTGGCCGGCAGCGGCGCCGCCCTCGGTCTCGTGCTCGGGGGAATGCTCACGCAGTTCGCCTCCTGGCGCTGGACCCTGCTCGTGAACGTGCCGATCGCGATCCTGGCCGCAGTGTCGGCGCGTCGCGTGCTCCCGGCCGACCACGCCGCCGGCCGGCGCCAGGGGCAGTACGACCTGGCCGGCGCGGTCACGGCCACCGGGTCCCTCTTCCTCCTCGTCTTGGGCTTCAGCACCGCCGGGACGTCGGGCTGGGGCTCCCCGCTGACCGTCGGGCTCCTGGCAGGGGCCGCCGCCGGGCTGGCACTGTTCGTCTGGATCGAGCTGCGCTCGAAGAACCCGCTCCTCCCCGTCCAGGTGGTGCTCGACCGCAACCGCGGCGGGTCGTTCCTGGCGTCGCTGTTCGTCGGCAGCGCCATGCTGGGCACCTTCCTCTTCCTCACCTATTTCTTCCAGGGGACCCTGCACTACTCGGCGCTCACCACCGGGTTCGCCTTCCTGCCGATGTCGGCGGGCGTCATCCTCGGCGCCTCGGCCTCCAGCCGCCTCTTGCCGCGGACCGGGCCCCGCCCCCTCATGGTGGTCGGACTCGCCCTGGCCGGCGCCGGCCTGGCCTGGTTCATCCGGCTCCACGTCGGCAGCAGCTTCGTCGGCGGCGTGCTCCCGGCCGAGATCGTGGCCAGCCTGGGCATGGGGACCGCCTTCGTCCCCATGAGCTCCACCGCCCTGATCGGGGTCGACCCAGCCAACGCGGGGGTGGCGAGCGCGCTCGTCAACACCACCCAGCAGGTCGGCAGCTCGCTCGGGACGGCGCTGCTCAACACCCTGGCTGCCAACGCCGCAGCCGCCTTCGTCGTCGCCCATCCCCACCTTCCGGACCTGGCCCGGGCCGCACCGGTGCACGGCTACGTGCTCGGGTTCTGCGTGAGCGCGGGCCTCGTCCTGGCCGCGGCAACCATGGCGTGGGCCATGGTCCGGGCCCGCCGCACCGACGTGGCATCGGCCACCGCGGCAGCCGTTCCCCTGGAGGCCGCGCCCTCGACCTGAGCGCCGCCCGCCCTCGGTCCTGCCGTCGGCCCGCGCCCGCGGGTTTGGCAACGGCGGGTCGCCGGGTAGAGCCGCCGCTGTGGCGGGCGACCTCATGACTCCGATCGACGACGTGGACGCCGAAGCGCTCGAAGCGGTCGCGGACCGGATCGACGCCGCGGCGACCGAGGAGCACGCGGCGGCGACGACGGTCCGCGAGATGGCGGCCGAGCGCCGCAAGGGCCGCCCCTGGCTCACCCTGGCCGAGCACGGCTCGCTCCGCTCGGCCCTGGACCGGATCGGCAAGGGCGTGCAGATCATCCGCAGCGCCGCCGCGCGCCTGCGGCGCACAGCCGCAATGGGATTGGCGGCCGAAGGGGTCAGCACCCGGCGGATCGGGACACTGTTCGGAGTGAGCCACCAGCGGGTGTCGTCGATCATGGCCCGGCCGGACGAGGAGGAGCCAGAGGGTCCGGCCGACGCATGACCGGCTGCGGAGGGGAGCGGGGTGGACTGGTGCGTTGACCCCTCCGTCGCCGGTTGGCGCCAGGCACTCGAGCGCGACCTCGCCGCCCACCTGGCGCGGCGCGTCGCCGACCAGGCGCCGGTGGAGACGGCCATGCGCCAGGCGGCGGTCCTTCTCGACCGCATCCTCGAGGACACGCCGGCCCCGCACCGGGTGACGCTCTCGTGGGGCGACGACGGCGCGGGCAGCCTGCACCTTCGGCTCCTCGACGGCGCGGCGCCGGGCGCGCCGCTCCCCGGCGTGGCCATCGGGCCGGGGGCGAGCGCCAGCCCGTGGGGGCCGGGGGATCCGGCGCCGGCGGCGGCGGACGTGGCCGTGGCCGCGCTCGGGGTGGTCCGGCCGGCCGAGGCGGCGATGGACCCCGACGTCGGGCCGGTGCGCCTGCCGTCGGGGCGTGACCGCTTCCTCACCGCCCTGGTCGCCATGGGGTCGCAGCTCCAGGGCTTGGGGCCCGAGGAGGCGTGCGCCTTTGCCGGCGCCGCCGCGTCCCATCGGGCCGAGGAGGAGCACCGCCACGAGGGCGGCACCGCCGGGCCGCTCGATGCCCGGGGCGTGGCGGAGGCCTTTGTCGCCTACCAGCGCACCATCGGGGGGGACTTCGAGATCGACGAGGCCTCGGCCCGGGAGGCGGTCGTGTCCAACCACACGTGCCCGTTCGGCCCGGCGGTGGTGGGATCGCCGCACCTCTGCCGGGTGACCTCGGCGATGCTCGGGTCCATGGCCGCCAAGTGCGCCGGCGAGGCGGTGGTCCGGCTGGACGAGCGGCTGGCGGTGGGCGACCGCCGCTGCCGTCTGGTGCTGCGGCTGGGCCCGGCCACGGGCCCGGGCGCCCACCGCTACCGGTGGCCCCCCGCCGGGATCACGGCGGCGGCCCCTCCCGGGGCGGACGGTGCGGCCCCACCCGCCGCCCCCGGCCCGCCCGCCCCGGCGACGCGGCCCGGGCCCGGGCGGGAGCTCGGCCCGCCCGCCCCGGCCGCCCCGTCCGTCAGCCTGACCCTCCGCCTCCTCCACGACCGCGACGGCGTGCCCCTCGCCCGCCACGTCGTCCGGGAGTCGCTCGCCGCCATCGACGTGACGAGCGGCGTCATCGACGACATCGAGCTGGCGCTGTCCGAGGCGTGCACCAACGTGCTGCGGCACGCCGGTCCCGGCGATGCCTACGAGGTGGTCCTCCACGTGCGGGCCGGCCGCTGCGAGGTGCAGGTCACCGACCACGGCCAGGGGTTCGACCTCGCGTCGGTGCGGAAGCGCCGGCCCGGGGGCCAGTCGGAGCGAGGGCGGGGTTTGGCGATCATGGAGGGGGTCATGGACGCGGTCGAGGTCGTGTCCCGGCCCGGGCAGGGAAGCCGGGTCACGCTCGTGAAGCAGCTCGCCTTCACGCCGGGCTCGGCGGTGCGGCACGTCCTCGGCGCGCCAACGCCCGATCCTTGAGCTGCGGGACCGGTCCCCGGACCCTCGCTCAGCTCCCCGGACCCTCGCTCGGATCCCGGGATCAGCTCCCAGGGCCGGCTCCCGGGCCTTCGGGCCGCCCGCTGGCGTCCCCCCGGCGATGCGCCGCCACCCGGCCACGGGGCGACTGCGTGGCGGGCGACTGCGTGCCCGACGACGTGGCGGGCGACCGCGTACCCGACGACCGCGTGCCGCCGAGCCCCAACACGGCCAACGCGACGCTCAGTGCCACGTCCCGGAGGGCGGCCGGATCCTCGTCGGGCTCGGCGCGCACCAGGGTGGCGTGCACCGCGCCGAGGGCGGCCCGCACCCGTGCCCGCTCGACCACGTCCGGCTGCTCGCAGCCCGCCAGGACCTCCACCAGCCGCCGGAACTGGGGTCGCGCCGCCCCCAGCACCTCGGACCGCCGGACCGACGGGTCGTCCGAGAGCACCTTGATGAGCGAGGCGTGCGCCGCGACCACGTCCACGTAGCGCTCGACCACCCGGCGGCGCTCGGCCAGGGTCCGCGGCGCCCCGACCGACCCCACGAGGGCCACCAGCTCCTCCATCACCGGCTGCACGATGGCGGCCAGCAGGTCCGCCTTGGTGCGGAAGTGGTAGTAGAGCGCCGCCTTGGTGAAGCCCAGGCGCTCGGAGATCTCCCTGGTGGAGGTGGCGGCGAACCCCCGCTCGGCGATGAGCTGCAGGGAGGCGGCGAGGATGCGCCCGCGGGTCTCGTCCCGGTGCTCCCGCGGATGGCGCCACCGCCCGTCCGCTCCGGCCCGCACGTCCTCGTCGACCATACCGGGACCCACTCTACTTGACGGGCGACAAGCAAGCACCTACCGTTCGACAAGTAATTCGACCGGTAGTCTGGCGCGGGCGGCCCGACGCGTGGCCGCCCGACCGAGAGCGGGAGCCGAGCATGTTCGAGCGATTGGGGCGCGGCATCGTCCGCCACCCGTGGCGGGTCATCGCCGTGTGGATCGTGGCGGCCGTCGCCGTGATCGGGTTGGCGCCCAAGCTCTCGACCACAACCACAGAGGCCAACTTCCTCCCCAGCCACTACCAGTCGATCCAGGCGCAGAACCTCCAGAAGAAGGACTTCGCCACGGCGGGGACGCCGGCCGCCGTCATCGTCTTCGAGCGGGCCGGCGGCGGCCGGCTGACGGCGGCGCAGCAGGCGGCGGCGGCCTCCATCGGCCGCCGACTGGCCGCGGCCCACATTCCCAGGGTGGGCCTGGTGGAGCCGGCCGTCCCGTCGAAGAACGGCCTGGTCGAGGTGATCGGCATCCAGATGCCGAACGCCCAGGGCCAGCTGACCAAGGCCCAGGTGGCCGCCGTGGACACGCTGCGATCGGACCTTTCCGCCTTCAACGCCGGTACGGGCTTGCGCGCCGGGGTCACCGGGACGGCGGCGCAGTACGTGGACCAGCAGCGCTCGGGCAACACCGCCTTGAAGGTGGTGGCCGTCGCCACCATCGTGCTCATCCTGGTGCTGCTGCTCCTGATCTTCCGCAGCCCCACCATCGCCCTGTTGCCGATCGTGGTGATCGGCTTGGTGTCCCAGCTGGCCACCGGGCTCATCGCCTGGTTGTCCAAGGCGTTCGGGCTCCAGATCGACACCACGATCACCACCATGCTGGTCGTGGTGCTCTTCGGCGTGGGGACGGACTACATCCTGTTCCTCCTGTTCCGCTTCCGCGAGCGGTTGCGGGCGGGTGAGGACGTCGCGACGGCGATGACCAGCGCCATCCGCCGCGTCGGCCCCGCCATCGCCACGGCCGCCGGCGCGGTGATCATCGCCTTCCTGGCCCTCGCCCTCTCCAGCCTCGGCCTCTTCCGCTCCCTGGGGCCGGCGCTCGCCGTCGCCGTGGCGACGACGCTCTTGGCCGGGTTGACCCTCGTCCCGGCGGTGGTCATGCTGCTCGGCACCCGCGTCTTCTGGCCCTCGAAGGCCTGGAGGGTGGAACGCCCCGGAGCGCGCTTTCGGCGCATGGGCGACACCGTCGGCCGCCACCCCGGCCGGGTGGCGGTGGTGACCGGCGGCGTGCTCGTCCTGCTCTCGATCGCCGCCCTCGCCTTCCACCCCAGCTTCACACTCAACTCCGGCAAGACAGCGACCACGCAGTCGTCGGTGTTCGGGCGGGTGCTCCTGAAGGGCTACCCGGCCGGGACCACCGAGCCGACCGACGTCTTCCTCCAGTCGACCACCGGCGCGCCCATCGGGCCGGCCGCGCTCGGCGCCTTCGGGCACCGGCTGGCGGCCGTGCACGGCGTGGGCAGCGTGGCGCCGCCCAAGACCGCCGCCGGCGGGACCGTGGCCGACTACCGCGTCATCCTCGACGTGCCGGGCAAGTCGAACGCGGCGATGGCGATCGTGCGCGGGCCGCTGCAGCAGGCGGCGGACACCGCGCCGGCCGGGACCCGCCCGCTCATCGGAGGGATCACCTCGGTGTACGTGGACCTGCAGAAGGCGATGAACCACGACTACTCGATCGTCTTCCCCGTGGCCGCCGTCCTGATCCTCGTCATCCTGGCCGTACTGCTCCAGAGCCTGGTGGCGCCCTGGTACCTCATGGCCGCCGTCGGGTTCGGGTTCGCGGCGACGCTCGGGACGACGGTCCTCCTCTTCCAGGTGGCGGCGAACCAGTCGGGGCTGACCTTCTTCCTGCCGATCGTGATGTACCTCTTCGTGGTGGCCCTGGGGACGGACTACAACATCCTCATGGTCTCCCGCCTGCGGGAGGAGGCCGCCGAAGGCGCCCACCCGCGCGCCGCGGCGGCCATGGCCGTGCGGCACGCCGGCCCGACCATCGCCTCGGCCGGGCTCATCCTGGCCGGCACGTTCGCCTCGTTGATCCTGGCCGGCGGCACCACCCTCTCCCAGATGGGGTTCGCCATCTCCTTCGGCATCGCCGTCGCCGCCTTCGTGATGGCGATGTTCCTCACCCCCTCGATGACGGCCGTGATCGGCCACCGCGCCTGGTGGCCCGGGCACCGGCCCGAGCTCGCCCCGGTCGAGGCCGGGCAGGGGCGCCCGCTGGCGGCGAGCGGCGCCCCGAGGGGGCCCTCCGCCTCGCCGTGACGCACCCGGCGGGACCTTCGGCCCTGCCGGGCCGCCCGTTCCTTCTTCCACCATGAAGGGAACACCGGAGGCAGCGGTTCGAACGGGAGGTCGCACAGTGGAGCCGAGCACCGCACCGGCCACGACCGAGGAGCTCCGCCTGCTCGACGCCTACTGGCGGGCCGCCAACTACCTGTCCGTGGGGCAGATCTACCTGCTCGACAACCCGCTGCTGACCGAGCCGCTGGCGCCGGAGCACGTCAAGCCCCGCCTGCTCGGCCACTGGGGCACGACGCCGGGACTCAACCTCGTGTACGCCCACATGAACCGGGTCATCCGGGCGAGGGACCTGAACGCCATCTACGTCTTCGGCCCCGGCCACGGCGGACCGGCGGCGGTCGCCAACGCCTACCTCGAAGGGACCTACAGCGAGGTCTACCCGCACGTGCCGAGCACCGCCGAGGGGATGCGCCGCCTGTTCCGGCAGTTCTCGTTCCCCGGCGGGGTGCCGTCGCACGTCGCCCCGGAGACGCCCGGGTCCATCCACGAAGGGGGCGAGCTGGGGTACGCGCTGTCCCACGCCTACGGCGCCGCCTTCGACAACCCCGACCTCCTCGTCTGCTGCGTGGTCGGCGACGGGGAAGCGGAGACGGGGCCGCTGGCCACGAGCTGGCACTCGAACAAGTTCCTCAACCCGCGCTCCGACGGCGCCGTGCTGCCCATCCTGCACCTGAACGGGTACAAGATCGCCAACCCCGCCGTCCTGGCCCGCATCGGCGACGACGAGCTCACCTCGTTGCTCGAGGGCTACGGCCACGAGGTCCACTGGGTCTCGGGCGACGACCCCGAGCTCGTGCACCGCCAGCTGGCGGACACCCTGGACGCCGTGCTCGACCGGATCGCCGAGATCCAGCGGCTCGCCCGCGGCGGCGGCGAGACGACGCGGCCCCGCTGGCCCATGATCGTGCTGCGCACGCCCAAGGGGTGGACCGGCCCGGCGACCGTGGACGGCGTCCAGGTGGAGGGGCTCTGGCGGGCGCACCAGGTGCCCATCCCCAACGTGCGGGGCGACCCTGGCCACCTGGCCCAGCTCGAGGCCTGGATGCGCAGCTACCGGCCGGAGGAGCTCTTCGACGCCGGCGGGGCCCTCGTCCCCGAGCTGGCGGCGTTGGCACCCGCCGGCACGCGCCGCATGAGCGCCAACCCCCACGCCAACGGCGGGCTCCTGCGGCGCGAGCTGGAGCTCCCGGACTTCCGCCGCTACGGCGTCACCGTGAGCCGGCCGGCCACCACCTGGTCCGAGCCGACCAAGGTGCTCGGCACCTTCCTGCGCGACGTGGTCCGTGCCAACCCGGACCGGTTCCGCCTCTTCGGCCCGGACGAGACGGTGTCCAACCGGCTGGACGCCGTCTTCGCCGCCACCGACCGCCAGTGGGTCGCCACCCGGCTCCCCACCGACGAGCACCTGGCCCCCCGGGGGCAGGTGATGGAGATGCTGTCCGAGCACCAGTGCGAGGGCTGGCTCGAGGGCTACCTCCTCACGGGGCGTCACGGACTGTTCTGCAGCTACGAGGCGTTCATCCACCTGGTGGACTCGATGGTCAACCAGCACGCCAAGTGGCTCGAGACCACCAGGCAGCTCGCCTGGCGACGGCCGCTCGCCTCCCTCACCTACCTGCTCACCTCGCACGTCTGGCGCCAGGACCACAACGGCTTCTCGCACCAGGACCCGGGGTTCATCGACCACGTGGCCAACAAGAAGGCGGAGGTGGTCCGCATCTACCTGCCCCCCGACGCCAACAGCCTGCTCGCGGTCATGGACCGGTGCCTGCGCAGCCAGGACAACGTGAACGTCGTGGTGGCGGGCAAGCAGCCGGCGCTGGACTTCCTGGCGATGGACGACGCGGTGCTCCACTGCGAGCGGGGGGCGGGCATCTGGGAATGGGCCTCGACCGACGGCGACGACCCCGACGTGGTCCTCGCCTGCTGCGGGGACGTCCCGACGTTGGAGGCCCTCGCCGCCACCGCCATCCTGCGGGAGCGGCTGCCGAGCCTGCACGTCCGCTTCGTGAACGTGGTCGACCTCATGCGCCTCCAGCCGGACACCGAGCACCCCGACGGGCTCCCCGACCGGGAGTTCGACACCCTGTTCACCCCCGACCGGCCGATCATCTTCGCCTTCCACGGGTACCCCTGGCTGGTGCACCGGCTGGCCTACCGGCGGCGGGGCCACGCCAACCTCCACGTGCGCGGCTACAAGGAGGAAGGCACGACCACGACCCCGTTCGACATGGTGATGCTGAACGACCTGGACCGCTTCCACCTGGTCATGGACGTGGTCGACCGGGTCCCGGGGCTGGGCTCGCGCGCCGCCACCCTGCGCCAGGAGATGGCCGACGCCCGGGCCCGGGCCCGGGCCTACACCCGGGAGCACGGCGAGGACCCGCCCGAGATCGCCGGCTGGACCTGGCCGGACCGCGCAGGCTGACCGAGCGGGCTGATCGGGCTGCCCCGTGCGCATCCTGGCCGTGAACGCCGGATCCTCGACGCTCAAGCTCTCGGTGCTCGAGCACGGGAAACGCCGCGACGCCGTGACCCTGGCCACGACCGATGCCGGTCCCGAGGCCGCGGCCATCGAGGAGGTCCTCGCCCGGTGGCAGCCGGTGGACGCCGTCGGGTACCGCGTCGTCCACGGCGGCACGGCGTTCGTCTCACCCGTCATCGTGGACGACGACGTCCGTCGCCGCCTGGACCAACTGGTCGACCTGGCGCCCCTGCACATGCCGTCCTCCCTGGCCGCCGTGGACGAGCTGCGGCGCCTGGCGCCGGCGCTGCCGCACGTCGCCTGCTTCGACACGGCCTTCCACGCCACGCTGCCGCCGGCGGCGGCGACCTACGCCCTCCCCGAGGACTGGCGGGCGGCCTGGCCCCTGCGGCGCTTCGGCTTCCACGGGCTGTCGCACGCCCACGCGGCGGCCCGCGGCGCGACACTGGCCGGCGCCGCACCCGAGTCCCTCCGTGTGGTCACCTGCCACCTCGGCGCCGGGGCCTCCCTGGCCGCCGTCCGGGCCGGGCGCTCGGTCGACACCACCATGGGCTTCACCCCGCTCGAGGGGCTCGTGATGGCGACGCGGGCGGGCTCGGTGGACCCGGGGCTCCTGCTGTGGCTGGAGACGCACGCCGGGCTCACGCCCGAGGAGCTGGCGTCCGGGCTCCAGCACCGCGGCGGACTGACCGGCCTGTGCGGCCGGGGGGACATGCGCGCCGTCCTGGCGGCCGAGCGCGACGGCGACGAGCGCGCCGCCCTGGCGCTGGCCGTCTACCTCCACCGCCTCCGGGCGGAGATCGCGGCCATGGCCGCCGCCATGGGCGGGCTCGACGTCCTGGTGTTCACCGGCGGGGTGGGCGAGGGGGCGTGGTCGGTCCGGGCCCGGACGGCGGCGGGCCTGCACTTCCTCGGCGTCGCGCTCGACGACGAGCGCAACCGGTCGGCCGTGCCCGACGCCGAGGTGAGCGCGCCGGGGGCGCGGGTGCGCACCTTCGTCGTCGCAGCGGGCGAGGACGTCCAGATCGCCAGGGAGGTGGAGGACGTGCTCGGTGGAGCGACCGCGCCCGCTCAGGCCCCGGTGCCGGAGCCCTGACCGTCCGGCGGGGCGGCGCCGCGCACGACGACCACCGGGCAGTGGGCGTGGGCCACGCAGTACTGGCCGACCGACCCGATCAGCATGCCGGCGAGCTCGCCGTGGCCGCGGGAGCCGACAACCAGCAACCGGGCCCGCCGCGAGGCGTCGACCAGGACGGTCGGGGCGGCGCCCTGGACGACGGTCCCGGTGCAGGCCACCTCAGGGCGGGCGGCCCGGACCGTCTCCTCGCCGGCTGCGACGAGGCGGGCCGCGTCGGCGGCCGGGTCGAAGTCCGAGGGGACCGGGACGGCCCAGCCGTAGCTGCGGGGCCAGTCCCAGGCGACCACGATCTCGAGCCGGCTCCCGGTGGCCGCCGCCTGGTCCGCCGCCCACCGCAGGGCGGCGTCGGCGTAGGCCGAGCCGTCGACCCCCACCACCACCGGGGCGTCCGACGCGCTCACGGGAGCGGCACCTGCCACCGGACCCGGGTCCCGCCCCCGGGCTTCGACTCGACCAGGTGGACCCCGCCCAGCTGGGCGGCCCGGTGCGCCATGTTGCCGAGGCCGAGGCCGCCGCCAGCACCGGGTTCGTGCGGCGCGTCCGGATCGATCCCGCGCCCGTCGTCGAGGACCTCGAGGATGCACCGGCCGTCGGCGACCACGAGCGACAGCCGCGCCGAGCGCGCCTCGGCGTGGCGGGCCACGTTCGTCAGCGCCTCCCGGGCCACGGCGAGCAGGTGCTCGGTCACCTCGTCGGTCACCATCGTGTCGACCGGGCCCGCGAACGAAAGCTGCACGTCGAAGCCCAGTACCGGCCGGAGGTCCTGGACGAGGGCGTGGAGGTCCCCCCGGACGCTTCGGGTGGGCCGGGCGGCGCCGAGCTCGAAGATGGACGAGCGGATCTGGAGGATGGTGCCGTCGAGGTCGTCGATGGCCTGCTGCAGCCGGACGTCCACCCCGTCGGGGAGCTCCTTGCGCACGACGCCCTGCAGCGAGAGGCCCACGGCAAAGAGGCGCTGGATCACGGCGTCGTGGAGGTCGCGGGCGATGCGGTCGCGGTCCTCCAGCAGCGCCGCGTCCTGGGCGCGCTGGTGCAACCGGGCGTTCTGGATGGCGATGCCCGCCGCCGCCGCCAGGGCGCCGGCGAGGTTCTCGTCGTCGCTGGTGAACTCGGACCACCCGATCTTGTCGGTGAGGTAGAGGTTGCCGTAGACCTCGTCGCGCGCCATCACCGGCACCCCGAGGAACGACGTCATCGGCGGGTGGCCCTCGGGGAACCCGACGCTGTCGGGATGGGCATGCAGGTCGGCCAGGCGCAGCGGCGTCGGGTCGCTGATGAGCAGCCCGAGGAGCCCCAGCCCCTTCGGACGGTGGGCGATGTTCGCCTCCTCGGCCGGCGTGACGCCCACCGTGATGAACTCCGCCAGCCCGGTCCCCTCCTCATCCAGCATGCCCAGGGCCCCGTAGCGGGCGCCGGTCATGGAGGTGGCCTCCTCCACCAGGTGGCGCAGGAGGTCGGGCAGGGCGAGGTCGCCCTGCAACAGGAACACGGCCTGGAGCAGTCGCCGCAACCTGACCGGGTCCTCGACGCTGCGATAGGGCACCGCCACCACGATACCGCGGCCCTCCACACCTGCATTCAGCGTTGCCACCTCCTGCGCAGTGCATGCACGCACCCATCACGGCAGCGCGGTCCCCGCCTGGGAACCGGCCCCGTGCATTCGGACCTTCGACCCTACGGGGCGTCGGGAGCCCCACCCCACACTCGAGAGCAGCGGCGCGACGCAGAGCGCGCCGACACAGAAGGGAGCAGTCATGTCGCTCCGAGAACGGTCGTCGCAGATCGGCACCGACGAGTCGCCGGTGACCCCGAAGCACGCACTCACGGCGAAGCGCGCATTCAGCGCGAAGCACGCGGCCACGCCGTCGCAGACATTGACGCCAAAGCAAGAGGCCAAGGCGCGCGCCCTGGGCGTCACCTCGGCCACCGGCCTCGTCATCGGCTCGATCGTCGGCACCGGCGTGTTCACCATGCCGGCCGTGCTGGCCGGAGCGGGCACGATGTCGCTCGCCGTCCTCGGGGTGATCGCCATCGGGGCGATGGTGCTCGCCGTCCTCTTCGGCCAGCTGACCCGCAGGGTCCCCAACGCCGACGGGGGCATGTACGCCTACGCCCGCCACGAGTTCGGCGACTTCGCCGGCTACCTGACCGGCTGGTGCTACTGGGTCCAGTCCTGGGCCGGCAACGCCGCCATCGTCTCGTCCTGGGTCTTCTACGTGACCGCCCTGTTCGGCTGGGCCAACCCCAGCGGGCTGCAGCTGTGGGCCATCGCCCTCGTGGGCCTGTGGATCCCGGCAGCGGTGAACCTCGCAGGCGTCCGCCAGATGGCGTGGTTCCAGAACGTGAGCGTCTTCCTCAAGTTCATGCCGCTGCTCTTCATCGGCATCGTCGGGTGGTTCTACGTCCACGGCGGCAACTTCGGCTCGTTCAACATGTCGGGCGGGAGCCTCTACAGCGGCATCGGCATCGCCGCCGGGGTGGCGCTGTTCTCGTTCATCGGCGTGGAGGCGGCCGCCATCACCGCCAAGCGGGTGAAGGACCCCGGCCGCAACGTCTCCAGGGCGTCGCTCCTCGGCACCGGGGCCAGCGCGGTGCTCTACCTGCTCACCGCGGCCGTGGTGATGGGCCTCGTGCCGCACCACGCGCTGGTCGCCACCGGGTCGCCGTTCGTGACAGCGTTCCGCAACATGTTCCAGGCGGCCTGGGCGGCCAAGTTCATCGCCGCCGTGGCCGTCGTGTCCGGCATCGGCGCCCTCAACGGCTGGACGCTGCTCGTGACCGAGACGTCCCGGGCGGTGGCGCAGGACGGGCTGTTCCCCCGGCCCTTCGCCTGGCAGGACCGCAAGCACACGGCGTGGTTCGGCATCGTTGTCGGGACCGTGCTCCCCTCGATCCTCATGCTGTGGTCGTACGAGACCAAGACCGGCCTGACGGTCTTCACCTACCTCGTCGACCTCACCGTCGTGACCGTGGCCATCCCCTACTTCATGTCGGCCATCGCCCAGCTGACGTACCTCGTGTCGCGGCGGCGCCCCGTCCAGGGCTGGGCCCTCGCACGTGACCTCCTGGTCGCCGGCATCTCGGTCCTGTTCTCCATGTGGGTGACGTTCGCCTCGGGCTACCAGGTGGTGTACCAGGCGCTCGTGGTGCTCATGGCCGGGCTCGTCTTCTACGCCCTGCTGAACGCCCGCCGGACGCCCGCCCCGGGCACGGAGCCCTCGGCCGGCATCGCGCCATCGATGCTGGCCGTCACCGACGGCCACGGCGGCGGCGCCCTCGGGCAGGCCGGCGCGGCCGTCGAGGGCGTGCCGGCCCGCACGCTGCGGGCGGTGCCCGACCCGGCGGACGGGACCCCGCCGGCGGCGGGACCGGGCGGGACCGGGACGATCGGGACCCCGCCGGTGACCGGAACAGCTCCGGCGCCGCAGTGACCACCCCGTCGGCGCACGAGAAAGGAGGCTCTGCCATGTCGTTCCACGTCGACTCGGAGATCGGCCGGCTCCGCCAGGTGATCCTGCACCGCCCGGGCCTGGAGCTGTCCCGCCTCTCCCCCCGCAACATCGAGAGCCTGCTCTTCGACGACGTGCTGTGGGCCAAGAAGGCGAAGGAGGAGCACGACGCCTTCGCCGAGGCCCTACGGGAGCGCGACGTCGAGGTCCACTACTTCGGCGAGCTCCTGGGCGAGACGCTGGCGGTGCCCGAGGCCCGGACGTTCGTCCTCGACCGGGTCTGCACCCCCGAGCGGTTCGGACCGGAGCTGGTGGAGGCGGTGCGGTCGCTGCTCGACGACATGGACGGGCCGATGCTGGCCGAGTACCTGATCGGCGGCATCCTGAAGGCCGACCTCCATCCCGAGCGCGCCCGGCGGAGCCTGCGCTGGCAGATGCTGTCACCGGACGACTTCCTCCTGCCGCCGCTCCCCAACCACCTGTTCCAGCGGGACAACTCGTGCTGGATCTACGGCGGGGTCTCGGTCAACCCGATGGCCAAGGCGGCCCGCCAGCGCGAGTCGGTGCACTCGCGCGCCGTCTACCGCTTCCACCCGCTCTTCGCCCGTGAGACCTTCGACGTCTACTACGGCGACGACGACACCGACCACCAGCCCGCCACCCTCGAGGGGGGCGACGTCCACGTCCTCGGCAACGGGGCGGTGCTGGTCGGCATGGGCGAGCGCTCGTCGCCAATGGCGGTGGAGATCCTCGCCTCGCGACTCTTCGAGACGGGGGCGGCCACGTCGGTCCTGGCGGTCGAGCTGCCCAAGTCCCGAGCCACGATGCACCTGGACACCGTGATGACGATGGTGGACCGGGCGACCTTCGTGGTGTACCCCTACCTGGAGCACCACCTCCGCAGCTGGACCATCACCTCGGACACGGCGTCCCCGCGTCCGCACATCGAGCGCAACCACAACTTCTGGGAGGCGGTGGCCGAGGCGCTCGCGCTCGACAAGGTCACGGTCCTGTCGACCGACGAGGACGTGCGCGCCGCCGAGCGGGAGCAATGGGACGACGGCACGAACTACCTGGCGGTCGCCCCGGGTGTGGTCATGGGGTACGAGCGCAACGTGCCCACCAACACCATGCTGCGCAAGCACGGCATCGAGGTCATCACGATCGCAGGCTCCGAGCTCGGGCGCGGCCGGGGCGGCCCGCGGTGCATGACCTGCCCGATCGAGCGCGACGCGGCGTAGGGCGGGCGCGACGCGGGGCCGGGCACGGCCCGGGGTGCAGCGGGACGCGCCGCAGCGGGACGCTCCGCACCGGCTCGTCCCGCCGGAGAACGAGAGAGGAGAGAGCTCCATGGTGGACCTCTACGGCAGGAGCTACCTGAAGGACACCGACCTGAACGCCGAGGAGTACGGCTTCCTCCTGGACCTGGCGGCCGCGCTGCGACAGGAGAAGCGTGCGGGCGCCGGGCGACCGCTGCTGGCGGGGAAGAACGTCGCCCTCCTGTTCGCAAAGACGTCCACCCGGACGCGCTCGGCCTTCGAGGTCGCGACCTCCGACCTCGGGGGCCACCCCACCTACCTCGGGCCCGGCGAGACGCAGTTCGGGGTGAAGGAGTCGACGGCCGACACCGCCCGGGTCCTCGGCCGGATGTTCGACGGCATCGAGTTCCGGGGCTCGGCCCACGCCGACGCAGAGACCCTGGCGGCGCGCGCCGGCGTACCGGTGTGGAACGGGCTCACCGACCAGTGGCACCCCACCCAGAGCCTGTCCGACCTGCTCACGATGCGGGACCACTCGGACCGACCGCTCGACGAGGTGTCGGTGTGCTTCCTCGGTGACGCCTCCAACAACACCTGCGCATCGCTCCTCACCGCCGGCGCCCTGATGGGGATGGACGTGCGCGTCGCCGCGCCGCTGGGGCGGCGCCCGACGGCGGCCGTCTGGCAGGCGGCAGGCGTCCTGGCGGCGGCGTCGGGCGCCCACCTCACGCTCACCGACGACGCCCACGCCGCCGTGGACGGGGCCGACTTCCTCTACACCGACGTGTGGCTCTCCATGGGAGAGGACCCGGCCCTCTGGGACGAGCGGATCGACCTGCTGCTCCCCTTCCAGGTCAACGCCAAGCTCATGGCCGAGACGGGCAGGCCCGACGTGAAGTTCATGCACTGCCTCCCCGCCTTCCACGACACCGGGACCGAGATCGGGCGGGCCATCCACGAGCGGCGCGGGCTCGAGGCCCTGGAGGTCACCGACGAGGTCTTCGAGTCGGACGCCTCGATCGTCTTCGACCAGGCCGAGAACCGGCTCCACACGATCAAGGCCCTGATGGCGGCCACCCTGAGCCGGAGCGGGCACTGAGATGCGCGTGGTCGTGGCCTTGGGGGGGAACGCCCTCCTGGAGCGGACCGAGCGGCCCGAGGCCGAGGTCCAGGAGCACCACGTGCTGGCGGCCGTGGCCGCCCTGTCGCCCATCGCCGAGCACCACCAGCTCCTCGTCACCCACGGCAACGGGCCCCAGGTCGGGATCCTGGCCAACGAGAGCGCCGGCGACCCGGCGCTCCGCCGCCCCTACCCCCTGGACGTGCTCGGGGCCCAGACGCAGGGGATGATCGGCTACTGGCTCCTCCAGGCCCTCGAGAACGCGCTGCCCGGGCGGAACGTCGCCGCCGTCCTGACCCAGACCGTCGTCGACCCGGCCGACCCCGGCTTCGCCGCGCCGTCGAAGTTCGTCGGCGGCTCCTACGACCAGAAGACGGCGGCGGCGCTCGAGTCCAGCCGCGGCTGGCAATTCCACTTGGACGAGCGGGGATGGCGGCGGGTGGTTCCCTCGCCCGACCCGGTCGACGTCGTCGAGCTGCCGATCGTCCGGTCGCTGCTCGAACGGGGGGCGGTGGTCGTCTGCGGCGGCGGGGGCGGGATCCCGGTGGCACGCGACGCCTCGGGGCGCGCCCACGGCGTCGAGGCCGTCGTGGACAAGGACCTCACGGCGGCACTGCTGGCGGTCAGGCTCGAGGCCGACGCGCTGCTCATCCTCACCGACGTCGCCGGCGTGGAGCAGGACCACGGCACGGCGGCCGCCAAGGTGATCGCCAAGGCCAGTGTCGGCGAGCTCCGGGCTGGCTCCTACCCCGCCGGGTCCATGGGGCCCAAGGTGGACGCCGCCTGCCGGTACGTCGAGGCCACCGGCGGGCTCGCCGCCATCGGGCCGCTGGACCGGGCACCGGACCTGCTCGACGGGCGGGCCGGCACGACCATCGTCCCGGGCTGACCGGCCGGCGCAGCCGGCGGGCGCGCCCGGCCCGTTCGGCCCGTTCGGCTGCCCGGCTGCCCGGCTCAGCCGGCGTGCGCGCTGGGGGACCCGACGGGCCCGTGCACCCGCACCCGGTGCGGACGGCCCACGGGCACCTCGGGGGGCGCCGACGCGGCGGACGACGTGTCCACCACGAGCGCCTCGGGCCACGGGTCCTCCACCACCTCGGGCCCGAGGGCCGAGGCCGCCGGCTCGCCGCCCCCGGACCGGCGGGCGATCCGGGCGGCGCGCTCCTCGCGCCGGCACTCGCAACGCAGGGCGACCAGCTGCGCCGACGACCGGCGGGCCACCTCCTCGGCCAGGCGCCGGTCGGCGGCGGAGGACCAGCCGGCGTCGAGCACGACCGACCGGCCTGTGGCGAGGAGCGTGCCGGCCCGCTCGCACAGCCGCTCGATGGCAGACCGCGGGTGGCCGCCGGCGGGGTGCTCGGGGTGGCGGGGCGCCTGGCGAGCCGCCAGCACGTCGGCGTCCAGCTGGCCGGCCACCCAGGCGGCGAGCGTCGACTTGCCGCTCCCCGGGAGCCCCCCGACCAGCACGAGCCGCGGGAGCGCCGCCCGGAGGTGGCCGAGGGCCTGGTCCACGAGCAGCGCCGGGGACGCGGCCCGCACCCCCTGTTCCTGCCGCAGGCCGTGCTCCTGGCGCAGGCACTGTGTGAGCAGGCGGGCGTGCGCCCGCTGGGCGACGTAGAAGTGGAGCAAGGACGCGGGCTGCTCCCGCCCCGAGCTGCGCTCGTAGGCGGCGACCAACGCCTCGGCCGCGCCCCGGGCCCCGGCGAGCTCGAGGTCCTGGACGAGCGAGGCGACGTCGGCGAGGACGTCGGCGTAGCGGCGCTCCTCGTCGAGCTCCAGCCGGTCGAGGACCCGGGGGCCGTCGTCGAGGCAGAACACGTCGGACGCTTCGAGGCTCCCATGGCCGTCGCACACGGCCCCTTCGGCGATCCTCCGGTGGAACAGCGGCTCGCGGCCTTCCACGTACCGCCGGGCGAGGGCGGTCAGCTCCCGGTAGCGTGCCGCGTCGACGACCGGGCCGATGAAGCGCCCGAGTGCCTCCTCGACGCCCAGCCAGCGTTGCCACAAGGCCCGACCGGTGGCGGCGGCGTCGATCCGGTCCGACCGGTCTGCCTCGGCGTGGAACCGGGCGAGGGCAGCCGCCAGGCGCTCCATCTCCGCCTCGAGCCCGAGACCGTGCCGGGCCATGGTGGCCAGGTTCCTGTCCTTCGCCAGCCGGCGCATGACGACGGCGTGCTCCACCGGGGAGCCGTCCGTGGTGATCGTGGCCGTCCCCAGGTAGACGTCGGGGGCGAGGGGACGGTTGAGCGCCACCTCCCGCTCGCAGCTCAACCGCCGCCGCTCGAGGGACCGGAAGTCGGCGAGGCCGTGCGCCAACGGCCGGCGGACCTTGACCACCCGGTCCCCGTAGAAGAACAGGGTGGACAGGTGCGTCTCGATGACGGCCGGACGAAGCCGCTGGACCATGTCAGGCGGCTCCCTGGCGCTGGAGCGGGAGCCGCCGCACCACTGCGGCTGCCTCCGGGGCGGCCAGGGCGACCAGGGTCGCGGTGTCGAGCGTCTCTTCGTCCAAGAGGCGCTCCACCACCCGCTCGATCGTGGCCCGGGCCGGACCGAGCAGCGAGCGGGCGGTCGACAGCGCCTCGTCGAGGAGCTCCTCGGTGGCGTCGTGCACGCGTTCGGCCAGCACGCCGATGTGGGTCTCCTCGGGCGGGACGTAGCCGGGACCGATCGAGCCCATCCCGTACTCGGTCACCATGCGCCTCGCAAGGTCGGTGGCCGCCCTGAAGTCCTGGGCGCCGCCCTGGGTGAAGTCGTCCCCGAGCAGCAGCTCCTCGGCCGCACGGCCGGCCATGGCCACGGCCAGCTGCGCCTTCGCCTGCCGGCGCGTCATGAAGGGCGCGTCGTGGCCCGGGAACCACGTGACGCCTCCTGCCGGGCCCCGCGGGACGATCGAGACGGTGATCGGGTCGTCGGCGTCCTCCAGCCAGAGGCCGACCAGGGCGTGGCCGCTCTCGTGCCAGGCGGTGATGCGGCGGTCCTCGTCGGCCACCACGGCCGAGGTGCGGGCTGGCCCGAGCGCCACCGTGGCCAGCGCCTCGTCCAGCTCGGCGGTGGTGATGACACCGGTGCCCGCCCGCACGGCGAGCAACGCCGCCGTGTTCACCAGGTTGGACAGGTCGGCACCGGTGAAGCCCGAGGTCCGCCGGCTCAACGACGCGACGTCGACGTCGTCGGCGACCGACCGGCGCTCGAGGTAGAGGCCGAGGATCCGGGCGCGCCCGAGGCGGTCGGGCGCGGGCACGGCGATCTGGCGGTCGAAGCGCCCGGGGCGCAGCAGGGCGGCGTCGAGGATGTCGGGGCGGTTGGTGGCCGCCAGCACGACGATCGACCCCGACCCGCCGAACCCGTCCATCTCCACCAGGAGCTGGTTGAGGGTGCTCTCCCGCTCCTCGTTGCCGGGGACGGCGTGCGCCGACCGGGAGCGCCCGATGGCGTCGAGCTCGTCCACGAAGACGATGGCGGCGGGGACGGACCGTGCCCGGTCGAAGAGCGACCGGACCCGCGCCGCCCCGACGCCGACGTAGCTCTCGACGAACTCCGATGCGCCGACGGCAAAGAACGGGACACCGGCCTCGCCGGCGACGGCTCGGGCGAGGAGCGTCTTGCCCGTCCCCGGCGGTCCGACGAGCAGGTAGCCGTGGGGCAGGTCGGCGCCCGCCACCTTGAACGGCTCGGGGTCCCGGAGGTAGGCGACGAGCTCCCGGAACACGTCCACGGCTTCGTCGACGCCGGCCACGTCGGCGAAGCGGGTGGCCGGGACTTGCGCCTGCTCCCCCCGGCCCTTGGTGAAGCCGGCCGGGTTGGTCGGGGACTGCGGCCGCAGGCCCCGGGGAGCGGGCCCGCCGCCTCGACCGCCGAGCCGGCGCCGGACGGAGCCCACGCCGATCATGGCCACCATGAACAGCACCAGCATGGCGATCATCCACTCGCCGCCCGACGCCCCCTGGCCGCCGGCCCCTGTGGTGGCCGCCGTGGCGGTCACCGAGACCTTGTCGGCGAGGAGCTGGTTCGTCAGGTTCGGTGCGTACCCGTCGGGGAAGCTCGCCCGGTAGGCCCGTGCGCGCCCGCTGCGCACCACGGTCCCGCTCACCGTGTCGGTCACGGTGTCCACCACGGCCGTACGGATCGAGCCGCCCTTCCCGAGGGCGAGGAGGGAGCTGAGCGACAGTGTCTCCGCCGCCGTCGAGGCGGCCGGGTGGGCCTTGGCGTGGCCGAGCGGTGCGGCGCCCGCCGGCGGGGCCGGCCACGAAACGCCGACCACCGCCAGCGCTCCCAGCACCGCGAACGCCGTCGTGGTCGCCAGCGTCGCCAACCTGGTCAGCGCCCGCGCCGTCCTGCCATGTCCGCGGCCACGTTGCTCGGGGACAGCCGCCACGGTCGCCTCCCTTCGCGCTGGCTGGCCTGCTCCCTCAAGCATCCCCCGGCGGGCCGGCCGGCCGGAAGGGCCGAACGTCACTTGGACCCGGGTCGACCCTGCACACGGCGGGAAGGGACTTCAGCCCCTGGCATTGCCCGTGTCCTTCGATGTACGCCTGAAGAGGAGGACCGACCCGGCAGCTGCCGCGGCCGGCTGACGGAGGCGGGCGAGACCATGCGACACGACACGACCTGCCAGCACCGGCAGTCCAGTGCAGGACCGGACCTCATCCGGATGTACCTCGACCAGATCGGCGCCCACGCGCTCCTCGACCACGACGACGAGGTGCGGCTGGCCCAGGCGATGGAGCGGGGCGCCGAGGCGGCCAGGGAGCTTGAGGAGAAACCGGCCGCCCGCGGCCGGCGCCGCATGCGCCTGGTGGCCGACGTGCGGGCGGGCGAACGGGCTCGCCGGACCTTCATCGAGGCAAATTTGCGGCTGGTGGTGTCGATCGCCGCCACCTACCGGCGGAGCGGCACCGACCTGAGCGACCTGATCCAGGAGGGCAACGTCGCCCTCATGCACGCCGTCGAACGCTTCGACTGGCGTCGGGGGCACAAGTTCTCCACCTATGCCACCTGGTGGATCCGCAAGGCGGTGTCCGAGGCGGCCGGAGAGGGCGCGGCGCTGCGGGTGCCGCGACGGCGGCGCGACCAGGCGCGGGCCATGGCGGCGGCGGCCAGCCGGCTGGAGCAGCGGCTCGGCCGGCGACCGAGCCGCGCCGACCTGGCGAAGGAGGAGGGGATCGAGCAGGCGGACGTCGAGGCCATCGCCTTGGCCGTGGCACCGAGGGTGTCCCTCTCCACGCCGGTCGACGACGGGGGGACGGAGCTGGGCGACCTGTTGGCCGACGAGGCGACCGACACGGAGCGGGAGGCCGCCATGGCCATCCTCCCGGCGGAGCTCGTCGCAGTGGTGGGGACGCTCTCGCCCGTCGCCGCCCGCGTGCTCCGCCTGCGCTACGGGCTCGACGGCGAGTCCGCCCACTCCATCCGCGAGGTGGCGGAGATGCTGAGCCTCTCGGCCGAGCGCATCCGCCAGATCGAGATGCGGGCGCTCCTCCGGCTCCGCCGCCAGCTGCGCGACGTCGACTGGGCGTCCTGAGCCGCAGCCCGAGACGCGCCGGCTGCCTGACGCGCCCGCGCGTCACCCCGTCACGACGCGTGCAATCGACCGTGCCCGGCGCGCGCCCCGCGCCCCACGTGCGCCCCGTGCCGCCGGCGCACGGCGTGCTCGTAGATCCGCTCGTACCCCTCCACCATGGCCGGGGCCGAGAACAGCTGCTCCACCCGCCGGCGGCAGTCCCCCGGGCGCAGGGCGCGCACCGCGTCCACGGCGGCCACCATCTCGTCGACCGTGTCGCAGAGGAAGCCCGTGACGCCGTGGTCGACCACCTCGGTGGCCGCCCCCAACGGGCGGCCGATCACCGGCGTCCCGCACGCCATCGACTCGGTCATCACGAGCCCGAACGGCTCGGGCCAGTCGATCGGGAAGAGCATGGCGCGGGCGTGGCCGAGGACGTCCACCTTGACGTGGTGGGGGGGCTGGTCCAGGACGGTCACCGTGCCGTCGAGGAGGGGGGCCACCTTGGCCGCCCAGTACGCCCGCTCCGCCGGCTCGCTGCGCTTCACCACCATCACCAGGGGGAGCCCGGCGCGCCGGGCGATCTCGATGGCGAGCTCCGGGCGCTTCTCGGGGCTGACCCGGCCGACGTAGGCGAGGTAGTCCCCCTTGGTCGGCACGAACGGGTGCAGCCCGAGATCGATGCCGTTGTGCACCACGCCGGCGTAGCGGAGACCGGGGTTGGCCGCCCGCTGGTCACGGCTGATGGCGACGAGGTCCACGCGGTGCTGGACCAGCTCGTAGAAGCGCCGGGCCTCGGGCGTCCACGGGCCGTGGAGGGTGTGCACCACCGGCGGCCCGCCCGCTCGCATGGCGGCGAGCGCCGGCCCCATGCCGGAATGGTCGTGGACGACGTCGAACCGGTGTGCGTCGAGGTACGCCGAGGTGACGTGGAACAGCTCGGCCGACGGCGCCCCGGGGTGCCCGAGGGTCGGCGGCTGGGCCAGGGAGGCGACGAGCGCGGCCTTGGTCCGCGAACCGGCCGCGGCAAAGAGGGTGACGTCGTGCCCCCGGTCGACCAAGCCGTCCACCAGGAGGGCGACCACCCGCTCGATGCCTCCGTAGCCGGGGGGCGGGAGCGGGAAGTAGGGCGGCGCGATCACTCCGACGGCGAGTGGCGACCGGGCCCGGCCGTTGCCGACGGGGAGCCGCGGAGGGCGCGCCGGACCCGTCAGGGCCGCCGGTGACGTCGCCTCGCTGCCCATGGCCGTCGGTCCTTCCTTCGCTCGGGCGTCAGGATCGACGCGCCGTGGTCACCATGGGGCCGGAGCGGTGTCGTCCCGTAGGGCCCTTGGGCCTCTCGCCGCCGGCGCCGGCGCGCGCCACCGGCAGGAGGACGACGGGCACGGGGGACGAGGCCAGCACCGACCGGACGACCCGCGCCCGCTCGCCGGAGGAGACCTGGGACCAGCTCAGCGCCACGAGGTCGACGCCGCCGGTGCTGGCGATCTCCACCACCCTGGCCGCCACCGACCCGTGGTGCAGCTCCACCTCGTGGGCCGGCGGGCAGTGGCGAGCCGTGAACGCCCGCCCCAGCATCTCGAGGTCGCGCACGGGCCGGTCGAGCATGCGCGGCAGCGTCGCCGGCGTGAAGACGTGGAGGACCTGCAGCCGGACGGTCGGGGGCAGGAGCGGGACGAGCTCGTCCACCACCGGACGGGAGGAGTCCGGGGTGCCCTCGAGCGGGAGGAGGACCCGGCGGATCGCATCCGGCGGGTCGACGCCCGGCGGCACGAGCACCACGGGCTTGCGCGCCCGCTCGACGAGGGTGCGGATGCGCAAGCCGAGCGGGGCGGTCCCGGTCGACGCTGGGCCCGTCGCCACGACGAGCGCCACCACGCCCGGGCGGTGGAGCGCCCGCAGCGCCGCCCCCGCCGACGCCGTGCGGACGACGCCCCAGGCGTGGCCCGTGGCCACCCCCAGCGAGCGCGCCGTGCCGACCACGGCACCTGTCCCCTGCTCGTCGCGCACCGCGGCGAGGATGACGCCGACGTCAGCGCTCATGCCGGCCTCCTTCCACGATCGGGGCCCGGACACCTCGGCCCGCGCAGGCCAGGACCTCGCCGTCCCCGACGCGGACCGCCAGCGGGCCGTCGCAGTCCACCGTGACCTCGCGCGCCGTGGCCGCCACCCGCACGGCCCGGCCCCGGAAGCGCAACCGCAGGGAGAGGCGAGACCACTGGTGGGGCAGGCTCGGCCGGACGGCGAGCCAGTGGTCCTCCGCCCGCAGGCCGAGGAACCCGAACGCCAGCGCCTGCCAGACCCCGCCCATCGTCGCCAGGTGCAACCCGCCGGCCGTGGTCCCCGTGACGTCGTCGAGGTCCAGGCGCGACGCCAGCCGGAACAGCGCCAGCCCCTCGTCGGGGCGCCCGGCGCGGGCCAGGAGCGCTGCCGAGACGGCAGGCGAGAGCGAGCTCCCGTGGGCCGTGCGCGGCTCGTAGTACGCCAGGCAGGCCCCGAGCGACCCCGCCACGGCCTGTGTCGGCAGGAGGTGGTGGAGCATGAGGACGTCCGCCTGCTTGATGAGCTGCGAGCGGGCCACCCGGTCGTGGCCGAGGAGGACGTCGATGGCCACCGGGGGCTCGGCGAAGTCGGCGACCCTCACGTCCTCCAAGCCGAAGTAGCCGGCGAACTGCTCGTAGACGCCCAGCGTCGGGTCCCAGCCGTCGACGAGCGCGCTGGCGAGCTGCTCCCAGCGCGCCGCTTCGTCGGCGACGCCTCCGTGCCGACGCAGGGCGGCGGCGCCCACCCGGAGGTTCCACCGTGCCATCGCGTTGGTGAAGGCGTTGTCGTCCACCACCTCGTGGTACTCGTCGGGCCCCATGGCGCCGTAGAGGTGGGCCCGTCCCGCCGGGTCCACCCGCGCCCGGCTGGCCCAGTAGCGCGCCGTCTCCACGAGCAACGGCTCACCTGGGCCGCCGGCAAGGAAGGCCCGGTCGCCGCTCCAGGCGGCGTAGTGGGCCGCGGCCCATGCCACGTCGGCAACGATGTGCTCCTCGTGCAGGCCGGTGAGAATGGGGATGTGCCGCCCCCTCGGGCCGCGCACCACCCGCGGCGTCACGTCACGCCCCTCCGCCGCCGACTCCCACGGGAACCGGGCACCGGCTCGCCCCCGCGCCCGAGCCTCACGGCGCGCCGCCGGCAGCCGGCGGATCCGGTACTCGAGCATGGACCGGGCCGCCGCCGGTCGAATGGCGGCGAGCGCCGGCAGCACGAAGACGTCCGCGTCCCAGAAGACGTGCCCGGCGTAGGCCGTGCCCGTGAGCCCCCGAGCGCCGACCGCCGACTCCCCTGCGTCGGCCGCCGCCGCCAACAGGTTGAACACGGCAAAGCGCGACGCCAGCTCGTCGGCGGCGGCTTCCGGGCCACCCTCGATCACCACCTCGGCGTCGCCCCATCGGCGTGCCCACTCCTGGCGGTGCTCGGCCAGCAGCGCGTCGTACCCCATGCGGTCGACCACGCCCAGGTGGTCCAGGGCGCACCGCCCGTCCGCCGCGTCCTGGGTCCCGGTGCTCCAGGCCGCGATCCGCTCGACCGTCGTCACCTTCCGCCGGTCCGTGGTCCGGTCCCGGGCGGCGACGTGGATCCGGCGCTCCGACGACGAGGTCCGGGCCTCCCACGACCCGTCGTGGGACCCGAGCGACGCTCCGCCGTCCCCGAGGGCGAGCGGGTCCACCGGGCCCGCCGAGCCGCCCGCCTCACGCCCGTCGGCCTCGGCGCGCAGGGCCATGGTGTGGGGGCGCAGGGCCGAGACGAACCGGAGCGACCGGATGCCCGGCCCCGGCCGGTACAGGGTCCCGGTCCGGAGGTCGAGGACGCGGACGGGCAGAGCGCCGGCGCGGGTGCCGGGGCCAGGCCCGGCGGGCTGCCAGGCGGGCTGTCCGGGGCGCTGCCCGGCGGGCTGCCCGGGGCGCTGCCCGGCGGGCTCCTCGGCGACGAGCTCCGTCCAGATCGGGCCGGGGACCAGCCCGTGGCGGCCGTAGACCCCGGAGACGAGGAATTGCGGGGAGCTGCCCGGGGTCCGCTCCTCGGTCGAGCCGCGCGTGGCGGCCCAGCCGTTGGCCAGGACGCCGATCGACTCGGCCACCCCGATGGACAGGTCGTCGGCTCCGACGGGGACGACCCAGCGGGGGTCGGGGTCGACCTCGGGGACCCGCCGTGCCCGGCGGCGGTCCAGCTGGTCGTCGAGGAGCTCGAGGAGGCGGTCCGGTCCGCCGCCGAGATGGTCCACGCCGGCAGGGACGCCGTCGGGCTCGGCGCCGACCGAGACGGCGCGACAGCGGGCGAGGGCCTCGACGAGCATCCGCCCCTCGGTCCCCGCCACCCCGTCGTGCGGCCCCAGCTTCTGGCCGGCCACCAGGACCAGGCTGCCGGTGACGCCGCGCTCGGCGAGCCAGGTCGCGGCGTACGACGCCGCGTCCGACGCGTCGGTCATGCCCAGCTCGAGTCGCCCGGCGTCGGCGACGACCCGCGCCTCCGGCAGGTCCGCCCGCCGGGCGGCGGCGGCGACCAGGGCCGCGACCTGGCGGAGGTCCAGCCCGGACCGGCGAAGCCTCGCCCCGACCACCGCCAGCACCTCGGACGGGCCGGCGCCCTCCAGCCCCGCACGCTCCTCCGCGAGGACGAGGTCGATCGTGCGGCGGCCGGGCCGACCGGCGGCCGGGCCGACCTCGATCCCCGTCGCCCGCAGGCCGTCCACGGCCAGCGCCGCGGCACGCGCCAGCCGTCGCTCCTCCTCGGGCGAGACCGTCCGGCGACGGACCAGCACGGGACCGTCGTGTCCGACCTCCACCACCTCGGACCCGCCCTCGGCGCACAAGAAGAGGCGCCCAGGCCCCCGCGGGCGCGCCCGGAGCTGCCGGTCCACGCGCCCGGCCGCGTCGTCGGTCACGACGAACACGTGGACGCCGCCCGCAAGGAGGCCCTCCAGGCGGGCTCGGGCCGCCGACGCGTCGGCGCGCCCGTCGGGGACGAGCGTGCCGGCCCAGCCGAGGACCAGCGCCTCGAACCGTGCGTCCAAGCGTGCGTCCAGACGCGTGCCCGGCCGTGCGTCCAAGCGTGCCTCCGGGTGTGCCTCCGGGCGTGCGTCCGGGTGACCGGACGGCACCGGCGGGGGACGGGGGCCGGCGCCCGGCGAGCCCTGCCCCGCCCGGCGCGTCATCCGGCCGCGCGCAGCGGGACGGCGGCGCGCCCCACCCAGATCGATCCCAGGGCGGCGCTGGCCACCCTGGTCTCGACCGAGTCTGACCGGCTCGCCAGGACGACGGGGACGGGCGTCTGCACCACCACGCCGGCGGCGACGGCGCCGCCAAGGACCACGAGCGCCTTGTAGAGGATGTTGCCGGCTTCGATGGTCGGCACGACCAGCACGTCTGCCTGGCCGCCGAGCGGAGAGGCGATGCCCTTGGCGGCGAGGGCCCGGGCGTCCAGCGCGTCGTCGAGCGCCAGGGGGCCGTCCACCATGGCCGGACCGAGCTGGCCCCGTCGGCCCATCTGGGCCAGGGTCGCGGCGTGGATGGTGGACGGCATCGAGGTCTCCACG
Organism: Actinomycetes bacterium; assembly: GCA_021791845.1. Classification (GTDB taxonomy): domain Bacteria; phylum Actinomycetota; class Acidimicrobiia; order Acidimicrobiales; family RAAP-2; genus JAJYVT01. The sequence continues at coordinate 28,530 of JAJYVT010000014.1, forward strand.
TCCTCGACGGCGCCGAGCACCGCCACCTTGGGCCGCTCGACCCCGAGGAGGCGCGCCAGGTCCACGGCGTTGCGGACGATGTCGGCCTTGTCGCACAAGTCGGGGAAGGTGTTCACCACCGCGTCCGTCACGAGAAGGAGCCGGGGCCACCGGGGAACGGCGACGACAAAGACGTGGCTGGCCCGGCGCGCCGACCGCGGCTCGGTGGCGCACTCGAGCACCGCGTGCAGGAGGGACCGGCTGTGCCCGCTGCCCTTGACCAGGAGGTCGACCCGCCCGTCGCGGACGGCGTCGGCCGCGGCGGCGAGCGCGCTCGGCTCGTCCGGCACGTCGGTCACCTCGAGGTCGTACAGCGACAGGTGCGCCCCGGCCGCGACCTCGTGGATCCGGTCGCGAGGGCCGATCAGGCGGGCTCGGACCACACCGGCCCGGTGGGCCTGGAGGGCGCCGGCCAGCGACGGGGCGTCGACCGGGAACACCACGCCGGCCCGCGGCGCCGGGTGGCGGTCGCACCGGCGCACCAGGGTCGCGACCAGGTCGGGCCGGGTGCCGACCTCGGCGAACGGTGCCGTCGGAAACCCTGGCGCGTGCCGCGACCCCGCCCCGTCCGGCGCCCAGGCGCGAGTGTCGATCCCACGCATGGCTCGATCATCTCCCCTTGCAGCGGGGGTGACCAGGGTCGAACGTCACTGGGCGGTCGCCCGCGGCGCGGGGCGCCGGGGATCAGGCGAGGGCGGGGAGCACCTCGTCGGCCAGGAGGCGCAGGTGGTCGAGATCGGCGAGGTCGAGGACCTGCAGGTAGATCGTCCCGGCGCCGAGCTCGCCGTAGGCCCGGCACCGGGCCGCCACCTCGGGCGGCAGCCCGGCGGCGCCGTTTCGGCGCAGCTCGCCCACCTCGCGTCCGATGGAGGCGGCTCGGCGCGCCAGCTCCTCCTCGGTGGACCCGCAGCACACCACCACGGCCGCCGACAGGTGCAGGCCGGCGGGGTCCCGCCCGGCCTCGGCGCAGGCGTCCCGCACCCGCCGGTACTGCGCCGCCGCATCGTCCACCGAGAGGAACGGGGCGTTGAACTCGCTGGCGAACCGGGCGGCGAGCCGCGGCGTGCGCACCGCGCCGCCGCCCCCCACGATGAGGGGAGGCGGTGACTGGCGCGGCTTGGGCAGCGCCGGGCTCCCAGCGAGGGTGTAGTGCCGGCCCTCGAAGGAGAAGGGCTGGCCGAGCGGCGTGCTCCACAGGCCGGTCACGATCTCGAGCTGCTCCTCCAGGCGCTCGAACCGCTCGGCCGTGGGCGGGAACGGGATCCCGTAGGCGCGGTGCTCGTCCTCGTACCAGCCTGCGCCGAGGCCGAGCTCGACCCGGCCGCCGCTCATGTCGTCGACCTCGGCCACGGCGATGGCGAGCGGCCCGGGGAGCCGGAAGGTGGCCGACGAGAGGAGGGTGCCGATCCGCAACCGCTCGGTCTCCCGGGCGATACCGGCCAGGGTGACCCAGGCGTCGGTCGGCCCGGGGAGCCCCTCGCCGCCCATGGCGAGATAGTGGTCCGAGCGGAAGAAGCCCTCGAAGCCGAGCTCCTCGGCGGCCCGCGCCACCCGCAGGAGCTCTCCGTAGGTGGCCCCCTGCTGCGGTTCGACGAAGACCCGGACGCGCATGGGAGCGAACCTACCCGAGCCCGGTCCGGGTCCGGTCAGCCTTCGGGCGCCACCTTGGCCGCGGTGGCCCGGGCGTTCTGGCCGACCAGGACGGCGGGGCTGCTCGGGGCCGTCACCGCCCCCTCCGCCGCCCCGGAGCGGGCCTCGTCGCCGTGGTGGTACTTCCCACCGCGCAGCCAGGAGGCCGCCGCTGCCACCAGGCAGGCGACCAGGGCGAACGTGAACGCCTCGACCAGGCCGGCGTGGAAGGGCGAGGAGATGAGCCGGGGGAAGAAGCTCCGGCCCGTGAGGTAGCTGGCCTTGCCCGCCGGCAGGTGCGCGAGCGTCGGCCCGAGCAGCTGGTGCATGGGGTTGTAGCCGAGGAACGACGCGAACAGGCTCGCCACCGGGGGCAGCGCCGCCACCTTGTGGGCGGCCGCTGGTGGCACGCCCTGCGCCACCAGCCCGGTGAAGAGGCTGTGGGGAAGCGACGAGGACAGGCCCAGGATGATCAGCGTGAAGAACACGCCGATTGAGAGCACCATGGCCGAGTTCTGGAAGGTGGTGAGCATCCCGGCCCCCGCCCCCCGTTGGTCCGGCGGGAGGCTGTTCATGACGCCGGCCAGGTTGGGCGACGAGAAGATCCCCATGGCGCAGCCCATGAGGAAGAGCAGGAGCCCGAAGAGCACGTAGGAGAAGTCCGCCGGCAGCGCCTCGAGGAGGCCGAAGCTCACCGCCGCCAGCACCATCCCGCCCGAGGCGAAGGGGCGGGCCCCGTACCGGTCCGACAGCACCCCCGAGAGCGGCCCGGCGACGAGGAACCCGGCGGTCAGCGGCAGCATGTAGATGCCCGCCCACAGCGGGGTGGACGCGAAGCTGAAGCCGTGCTGGGGCAGCCAGATGCCCTGGAGCCAGATGATGAGGATGAACATCAGGCCGCCGCGCCCGACGGCCGCCAAGAGCGTCGCCAGATTGCCGAAGGCGAACGCCCGGATGCGGAAGAGCGACATGTTGAACATCGGGTGGGCCACCCGGCGCTCGATCACGATGAACACCGCAAGGAGGACCGCGCCGCCGATGAGCGCCGCCAGCACCTTGGGGTTCGTCCATCCCATGGTGCTGTGGCCGTAGGGGATGATCCCGTAGGTGATGCCGACCAGGAGCGCCACCAGCCCGACGGCGAACGTGAGGTTGCCCCACCAGTCGATCTTCGTCACCCGCCCCGTCCCCAGCTCCCGGAGCTTGAACCTGGCCCAGACGGTGCCGAAGATGCCGACCGGCACCGACACGAGGAAGACCAGGTGCCACTCGACCGGCGCGAGCACGCCGCCGAGGACGAGGCCGATGAACGAGCCGGCGATGGCGGCCACGCTGTTGATCCCCAGCGCCAGCCCGCGCTGACCGGCGGGGAAGGCGTCGGTGAGGATCGGTGCGGCGTTGGCGAACACCATGGCGCCCCCGATGCCCTGGCCCACGCGCATGAGGATGAGCCACATGGCGCCGCTCGCCCCGTCCAGCCACGTGATCGAGAGGAGCACCGAGAACAGCGAGAACACGGCGAAGCCGAGCGTGTACATCTTGACCCGGCCGTACATGTCGCCGATCCGTCCGAAGCTCACCAGCAGGACGGCGGTGCACACCATGAACCCCATGAGCATCCACAGCAGGTAGCTCGTGTTGCCCGGGGCGAGCGGTGTGAGCTTGATCCCGCGGAAGATGTCGGGGAGGGCGATGAGGATGATCGAGGAGTTGATCGTCGCCATGAGCATGCCGAGCGTCGTGTTCGACAGGGCGATCCATTTGTACCGGTCGGGATGGGACCCCCCCGGCGTCCCGTTCGCTGCAGCCGGTGCGTTCTTCGAAGCGTGCGTCATTCCGTGCGACCCGATCTCATGACAGGAGGAGTTGGCGAAAGGAGGGGGGTGGTCCCAGGGGGAATGTAGCCGCCAAAACCGTCAGTCCATGCCATCGTTGCGGCCCGCGCGCGACGAGCTCAGCGGGACCGCTACCGAACGGAGCCACCTGCCGGAGCGTGCACGACGGCCCGGAGCAGGGCCTCCCGGTCCTCGGGGGCCATGCTCTCGGCGAACCTGACCAGGGCGCCACCGCGATCGCCGCTGGCGTCGAGCGCGTCCACCATGGCCGCGGCGGTACGGTCCGCCGCCGTGCCGACGGGGGCGAACTTGGTCGTCCGCCCGTCCATCCGCCGGCGCACGGCGCCCTTGCGCGACAGCCGGTTGAGCACGGTGGCCACCGTGGTGTAGGCGTACTCCCCCAGCACGTCGGCGACGGCGCGCGCCGTCACCTCCTCGCCACGGGCCGCCCAGACCACGTCCATCACCCGCCGCTCGAGGTCGCCCAGGTGCCCGCCACCGCACCTGCAGTCGTCGCCGCAGAGGCAGGGCGAGCAGGTGCACCTGGGATTGGAGCACGTGCCGGCCGGCACACCCTCGACCGTCACGCCACCATCCTCACTCCCAGCGCTCACGCCACCATCCTCACACCACCAGCACGAGCGTGAAGGCCATGGCGAGGCACATCACGACGTGGCAGGCCACTTCGAGGCGCGGCGCCATCCACGGTCGTCCGCCCGTCGGGACGGGGCCGCCGCCGCCCGGAGACGCCGCCGGGACCAGCGTCCCCGGGTCGGACGGACCGGCGGGGGCGGCTGGGACGAGGACGGGGGGCGGGACGCACGCGGCCGGCGCGGCCACCAGCCGATCCACGCCGTTGAGCTGCCACACGGCCGACGCCAGCAGGACGACGACGAGGAGCAGGGTCAGCGACGGCACGCCGGCGCCCGGGCCCATCGCCATGCCCGGCGCGCCGCCGGCGTGCCCGGCAGACGGCGACACCGCGTCCATGTAGACCATGGCGAAGGCCATGACCCCGTGGACGGCGTGATGGCGGAAGTGGGGCCCCGGCGCGGCGCTGGGGCCGGCAAGCCTGCCGCGCGCCAACAAGAGGCCGGCGCGGCCGGTGCACCACAGGCCGACCACGAGGAACGTCGCCTCCCACGCCCCGGCGGGGAGGGTCCGCCAACCCGGGACGAACATGCCCACCATGGCAAGGGTCATGAGCACGTGCCCGACGTCGAGGTCGACGTGGGTCCGTCGCCCCAGCGGGACGGCGGACACCAGCCGGGCCAGGGAGTACCCGCCGACCGCCATCATCACGACGGCCCAGCCCTGGCCGAGCCACGCAGGGTGGACCACCGTCAGCGGGCTCCGGCCAGCTCGGCGGCCGGCGCCCGGGCCGGGTCCGATCCCGCACCGCGTGCACGCGATGCCCGGCGCGCCCCTGGCGCCGGCCAGTAGGCCAGCGCGAGGACGACGAGCAGCGGGCCCGAGCTCGGGTCGGTCGCGCCCCCGGCCAGCACGGTGCCCAGGTTCTCGGTGACCACCCAGATGCCGAGCGAGGTGGCGATGGCGAGCACGACGGCGGCCCGGGCGCCGGCCGGCGGGAGGTAGACCCCGGCCGCCACCGCCAGGCAGACGACGGCGACGACCGCCGCCACCGCCAGGCCACGGGCTGCCACCAGGGCGGCGACGTGGCGGTCCAGGGCCGCGAGCCACCCCGGCTCGCCGGCGCCCATGCCGGCGGCGCCGGCGCCCACGGCCGGCGGCGTGGACGCGCCGAGCAGACTGAGCAGCGCCATCGACGACCACAGCGCGGCCCAGAGGGCCCTGGAGGCTCGGGCGCCGAGCGTCACCGCCGCAACGAAGGGCGCGACTCCCCCGTCCGCCTCGCGCCCGCCGGAGACCGCCGACCCGGTCGGCCAAAGGACCACCGCCAGCACCGCGTACAGGAGGACGGCACCGGGCCCCCCGAGCACCGGCGTCCCGGTGCCGTGCAGCACGCCGCCCAGCCCCTCTCCGAACCACCACACCGCGAGCGCCCAGGGCACGGAGGCGGCGAGCGCCGCCTTCACGCTCCGTCGCCAGGCGATGCCGAGGCCGAGAAGGATCTGGACCGTGGCGAAGGCCAGGTCCGCTGGTGCGCTGTGGTGCCCGACGACCCCGGCGAGCCACGTGATGCTCGACGCCACGGGCTCCGGGTTGCCGGCCGCCGTCCCGGCCAGCATGGCCGAGAGGCCGTGGGGCCCGCGCGAGAACATCACCGGCTGCAGCTGGAGCACCCCGTCGAGCAGCCAGGCCGTGGCCAGGACGAGCTGGAGGCTGCGACACCACCCCGGCGGTCGCCACCCCGGCGACTGCCACCCCGGCGGTCGCCGGGTACCGATCGGGTCCTGGTCCACCGGTCGCCCCACGCTCCATCACCGCGCTCGACGTCCCAGGCGTGGCGGCCACGGGGCGCGGCGGCGGCATCGACAACTACGTGCTGTAGTACTACAACCCGTAGTCGAGCGCCGTCAACGCTCCCCTGGCGGCGGGGCCAGCTCGTGTCCCGCTGCGTCCAGCCAGCGGGACAGGTCCCTCACCGCGGCGATGGAGGGGACGCCCGGGTGCCGGGCGGAGCGGCAGTCGGCGACGCCGGTGCGCTCGGCCCGCCTCAGGTCGTCGACGCCGGGGCGGCGAGCGCCGCCTGCCAGGTCTCCTCCCGGTACGAGGGCACCCACCCGCGGAGGCCGTCGACCCGGACATGGCAGCCGGTGAAGTCCGACCACAAGCCCTCCCACGACGCGAACCCGAGCTCCCGGCACAGCCGGTGGTGCGGTCCGGACCGCCATCTGTGCTCTGCGGTGTCCAGCACGACACGCTCCGCCACCGCAGGATCGACGCCGGCGAGGAGCCTCGACGCCGCCCGGACCGACGCCCTGGCCCTGCCCGACGACCAGGGCGTCGTCGAGGTCGAAGACCACGGCGGAGGGCGGCACCGGGGCGGCTACTGCTCCACCGCCGCGGCTCGGTACCCCGCCGCCGCCACGGCGTCGCAAAGGTCCGTCACCGAGTGCACCGAGGGGTCGAACGTCACGGTTGCCCGGCGCGCCTCCAGGTCCACGTGCGCGCTCGCCACGCCGAGGTCTTCGACCAGCGTCTCTTCGATCAGGGCCGAGCACGACCCGCAGTGCATGCCTTCGATCTCGAGCACGGCCCGGGCCAGGCCGCCCTGCCCGCCCGTTCCCGTCACGTCCTGGTCTCCTCGTTCCGTGGTCACGGCATGGCCCTCCTCGCTCTGGCGCTGCTGTCCTCGCCCCGGGTCGGTCGCCTCCCGATTCTCGTTGCCGGCGCACCGCGGGGCCAGCCGGCCCGAGTGGGCGCGGCCTGGTGCCGGGGGGCGGCTGCCGGTGGCACAGCCACGTGTCATCATCGTTGGCTGTTCCCGGCCCTCTCCGCGGCACGGCCGCGCCTGGCGGGCGGCCCGCGAGCGGCCGTCCACCAGGAGGTTCCGGCTGTGCGCACGAGAAGGCGACCCGCGCGGGGGGCGGACGCGGACGCGTCGCCGCGGCCACCCGCCCCCCGGACGCCGGGACCCATACGCGTGCTCCTCGCCGCCAACCTGGTCTCGAGCCTCGGCTCGGGCTTGACGATGCCGTTCCTCCTCGTCTACCTGCACGACGTCCGGCACATCCCCCTCGGAACCACGGGGCTCCTCATCGGGGCGGCCGCGCTCGTGGGCGTGCCTGCGGGCCCGCTCACCGGCGCGTTGGTCGACCGGTTCGGCCCCCGCCGCATGTGCGCCACGACCGTGGCGGTGGCCGCCGCCGGCACGCTGGGGCTCGTGCTGGTGCACGACCCGCTCAGCGCGCTGCCCGTGCTGGCCGTCTACGGGGTGGGCCAGGGCGCCCTGTGGCCGACGTGGAACGCCCTGTTCGCGGTGATGGTGCCCGACGAGGCCCTCCGGCCGCGCGTCTTCGCCCGCAGCTTCCAGCTCCTCAACCTGGGGCTGGGTGCGGGGGCCATGGTGGCCGGCGCCGTCGTGCACGTCTCCGATCCTTCGTCGTTCACCGTCATCTACCTCATTGACGGCGCGACCACCCTGGCGCTGGTGGCCGGGCTCCTCGCCGTCCCCGAGCACAGGGAGCGCACCGTCCCTCCGTCCACGGGCGACGACCTCGCCGACCCGGCGGCGACCGCGAGCACGGGCCAGGGACGCAGCGCTTCGTCGCGGAGCGGCGGCTCCCGCGGCTCCCCTGGTCGGGGCGGCTACCGCCAAGTGCTCGCCGACCGCCGCTTCCGGCGGTACCTCCTCGCCAACCTGTTCCTCGCCTTCTGCGGGTACTCCGCCATCGAGGCGGGCCTCGTCGGCTACGCGACGCACGTCGTCCATTCCCCGCCCTACGTCGTCTCGTGGGCGTTCGGGCTCAACACCGGCCTCATCGTGGTGGCGCAGCCGCTCGGGCTCCGGCTGGTGCACGCAATGCGCCGGACGACGGCGCTCATGATCTGCGCCGGCACCTTCGGCGCGTCGTGGGCCGTCCTGCTCTGTGGCGGGCTCTTCCCCCGCAGCGCCACCGGCAACGCGCTCGTGGTTGCCATGTTCGGCGTCTTCTCCCTCGGTGAGGTGCTGCTGTCGCCGGTCGGCGGCCCGCTGGTCACGATGCTGGCCACGCCTGCGCTGCAGGGGCGCTACAGCGCCACCGCCTCGACCGTGTACGCCGGCCTCAACGTTGTCGGGCCGTCGATCGCCGGGGTCCTCCTCGGCAGTGGCCTCGGGACCGCCTATCTCGCCGTCCTCATGGGCGCGTCGGCGGTTGCCGTCGCGGGCTTCGTCTCGCTGCGCCGGGTCCTGGCACCCGCCATCGACAACAAGAGGCCGGCCTTCGCCGGGTGACGAACCTGCCGGCTGGCACCCGTCGCCGGGCTGGCCCGGCCGCGCTCAGCCGCCGCCGGGCATCCCCTCGGGCTTGGAGGCTCCCAGCCCCGCCACCGACGGGGGTACGGGGATGCCGGGACGCAGGTCCGGCGCGGGGCGGGGCGCGCCGGCCACCTCGCGCAGCGGCACCACGCCGGCCCACGCGTCTCCGGCCACGTCCTCCTCTCCGTCCTCCGGCCAGCCGTCCGACACCTTGAGCGACCACCGCTCGATGGGCATCGACAGGACCATGGTCCGCCGGAGCTCGCCGGCCGTGGACGGGCGGACCTCACGGCCCCGGCCCGGCACGAGGTGCTCCACCAGCGCGTCGAGGGCCGCCCCCTTCTCCGCCCCCTCCAAAGGGGTGAAGGCGCCGAACAGCACGGCGCTGCGATAGTGGATCGAGGACTCGAAGGCGGACCTGGCGACCAGCAGACCGTCCACCACGGTCACGGTCAGGCACGCCGGGACACCCTGTGCGGCCCTCCGCATCCAGCGTGAGCCGGTCGAGCCGTGCACCACGACCGAGTCCCCGGTGCGGGCCAGCGCCGTCGGGAGGACCACCGGATGGCCTTCCACGTCGAAGCCGATGTGGGCCACCCGGGCGCCGTCCAGCAGCGAGTCCAGGGCAGCGCGGTCGGTGACTTGCAGCTCCCGGAGCCGGGTGATCCTGGTGGGCGGCGTCAACGCGGGCCCGCGCCCGTCTCCGTCGCATCTCATCACCGACCCCCGTTCCGCCATGCCAGGCGCGCCAGTGTGGCAGGGACCGGAGGGGTGGGCGAGCCACTGCGCCGGCACCAGCACCAGCACCGGCACCGGCACCGCCGGCGCCCTACCGGGGGTGGGCCTCCGGCCCCGGCCCCGCCCCGCCGGCGTCGGCCACCAACCGCCGGACCACCGCGGACCAGCTGCCGGGAAGGCGGTTCTCGTTGCCGAGCAGCCGTTTGACCAGCACGGGCGCGATCAAGAGGCACCCGGTGGCCAGCCCCCGGCGCCCACGGGTACGGGACAGGAGTGCCGGGAGGCACAGCAGCGCCACGAGCGTGCCCGCCCCGGTCCGACCCCGCAGCCGGCCCACGCCCAGCCCGAGCCCCAGTACGACCGTGGCTTCCGGCGCGAGGGCGGCCGTGGCGCCCAGCAGGAGCGAGATGCCACGACCACCCTGGCCGCGGAGCCACGGCGACCAGTTGTGCCCGGCGACGGCCACGGCCGCTGCCAGCGCGCCGAGGAGCGGGCGCTGCCGGCCGGCGAGCACCGGTCCGAGCGCCCCCTTGGCCAGCTCCACCGCCCCGGCGGCGGCCAGGGGGCCGAACCCGGTCACGTCGTAGAGGGCGCTTCCCGACGGCGTGCCGGTCGGCGTATGCCGGAGGTCCACCCCGACCAGTGCTCGCGCCGTCAGGTTGGCGACCGGGACGGACCCGGCGGCAAAGGCGACGGCCACGAGCGCGCCCGGCGACCGAGCCGGGCGAAGGCTCCGCCGCCGGGGCGCCGTCGCCGGCTCTCGGGAGCCATCGCGGCGGCGCACGCAGCCACCGTACCGGCGAGGCAGCGCGCCCCTGTCGGCCCCCACGCAGCGTCGACAACCGACCAGCCGCGCCTTACCCTTCATCTCGTATGCGATCACTCACGGGGCGTACACTGTGGCCGTGACGGCTGCCACCCGACCCGGCGGCGGCTCCCTCTTGGCGCAGCGCAAGGAGCGCACCCGCAAGGAGCTGGCCGAAGCCGCCGCCCGCCTCTTCCTCGAGCGCGGGTACGACGGGACGACGGTCGAGGAGATCGCAGCCGCCGTCGACATCTCGCCCCGGACGTTCTTCCGCTACTTCCCGACCAAGGGCGACATCGTGGTCGCCCTGTCCCGCACGACCTTCGAGGAGCTCGCCAGCGCGCTGTGGGAGCGGCCGGCGCGCGAGCCCCTGGCGGAGGCGCTGGCGGCCGCGGTCGAGAGCGTGCTGGCCGGCGACCCGGCGGAGGTTCGGGCCTTCGAGCGGCTGCTCGCCGACAATCCGGGCCTCAGGGCGGCGTGGTTCCAAGCGGTCCACAACGACCGCCAGCTCCTCACCACCGTCCTGGCCGCCCGGGTCGGGCTCGACCCGGGCGGCCTTCGGGCGCGCGTGATGGGCATCGTCGTGACCAGCGCCATCGACACCGCCCTCGAGGTGTGGGGAGCGGCAGAGGACGACGGCACGCCGCCGATGACCGTCGTCCGGGAGGCCATCGCCCTCCTGACCACGCCGCTGCTCCGGGATGCGTCGGACGTCCCCGCCCCTCGCCGCTGAGCGGCCTACTGGCGGTGCCGAAGGGCGGCGTACGCCAGCTGGAGATAGTCGCTCACCTGCGCCGTGGCCAGCACGGTGACGGCGGCCGTGCCGAGCGTCGGGGCGGCGACCGAGCCCGCCACCAGGCCGGTCGCGGCCCACTGACCCAGACAGAAGGGGCAGCTGAGCAACTCGCCGACCGCGTGCCGCAGTCCGGAGCCCACCACGCGCTCGTTGACCTCGCCTTCGCCGGCGGCACCCTCGAACTCGGTGAAGGGTGCCCGGAGGGGCGCGGTCACCGAGTCCTTGGAGACGAGCCGGGTCACGTGCTGGGTGGCCAGGGCCAGGAGGGCCAGGTCGACCCCGCCGGGCCTCCGCACGTTGCGTCGCTTGCCGCGCAGGGCGAGCGCCGCCGCACCGGCTGCCGCGCAGTACACGCCCATCATGGAGGCGTAGGCGCCGAGCGGCCGCGGATCATCCTGCCAATGGGAGTGGTCGGGCACCTTCGGGACATACCCGGAGCCGGCGGCAGGTACCCGGGCCCCGGGCCGTCCGAGGTTGGGCTACCGGGCCGAAGATGGGCCCCGGGCGGTCTCTGCCGTTCGGCGGAGGTGCCCCGGGGGTACGCGCGACGCATGCCCATCGACGAGACCACCGCTCGCCGCCTGCTCGACGACGAGCGCCGGCGGCTGGAAGAGGCGCTCGCCCTCACGCGCCACGACCTGGCCGAAGAGCGGCTGGGCCGGGCCGACGAGCTCGCGGCGTACGACCAGCACCCGGCCGAGCAGGGCACCGAGGTGAGCGACGCCGAGCGCGACCTCGGTCTCCAGTCCGACTTCGAGGCCCGGCTCCAGGAGAACGACGGCGCGCGGCGCCGCGTCGAGCAGGGCAGCTACGGCATCTGCGACGCCTGCGGCGAGGCGATCCCCGCCGAACGTCTCGAGGCGCTTCCCTCCACCCGCTTCTGCACGGCCCACGCAGCGAGGGCGGGGGCGCCCTCCTGAGCGCCCGGGCGCGGCTGGTGGCCGGCGGCGGGTCGCCCCCGAGAGCCCCGGCTCGCCGGTCCCCCGTCGTCAGCCCGTGGGCGGCGGGGCCCATCCGCCGAGCACGTCCAGGTCGCGCTCGGCGAACTGGCGGTGGTGCCACTCCTCGTTCAGTACGACGAGCAGGCACTTGCGCACCGGGAACGGCTCGGGCGGTGGCCACCCCGGCCCGGCAGGCGGCACGGTCTCGGCCGCGAGGGTCTCGTCGGTCAAGCCGTCGACGACCGCCCGGACCGTCGCCATCCGGTCGAGCCGCAACGCCAGCACCTCGTCGAGCGAGGGTCGCGCCGTCCGGTCCCGGGGGATGCCGGGCAGGTCGGGCATCTCGTCCCAGGGGAGGTCGAGCGGGTTCCACGGGGCGGGGTCGCCCATGATGGCGCGGCGCACCCAGGCGTCGGTGGCGAACACCAGGTGGCGCAACGTCTCGATGAAGGACCACTCGCCGTCGACCGACACATGGAGGTCCCCGGGGTCGAGCCGCCGGGCTCGGAGCACCGTGCCCTCCCACAGCCGTTGGAGCACGGTCCAGGCGTGACGGAACCCCTCGGGGTCGCTCGGCCGCATCGCCGCCCGGTCGGGATGCCGGCGGTCGAGCTCGGCTTCGACCAGCGGCGCGACGTCCACGCCGTTCACCACCAGCGCCTCGACCTCTCCGTCGATCCGGACGTCCACGAGCTCGACCCCGCGCATCACGACGCCGTGAAGGTCGACACCTTTGAGCCGCGACTCGGAGAGGTCGCAGGCGTGCAGCTCAGCCCGGCGGAGGTCCACGCGATCAAAGCGGGCGCCCCGAAGGTCGTCGCCTTCGAACCGCACCATGCGCGGAGGTTAGCTCGGCCCCTCACCCGGACGTCGGCGCCGGCCTGTTCACCCGGGTGGTCGACGTCTGGCCCCACCCCTACGAGGTGCCGTCCAGCCGTGGCCGCCTGGTCGAGCGGTACTGAGCGCGGCGATGGGCGCGCCGGGCACCCGTGCCGCAGTCCCTGGCGCTCAGCATGATCCTGCTGGTGCGCGGCGTGCCGCCGCCGCCACCGGCCGGAGCGACATGCCGAGGCTCCGGTAGAGCGCGATCGCCGGCTCGTTGTCGCCGGCGACGAACAGCCCGACCCGCGGGTGCTCCCGGCGCATGGCCGCGAGGAGGAACCGGACCACCGCCCGCCCCAATCCGCGCCCTTGGAGCTGCGGGCGGGTGGCCACTCCGGACACGAACCCGACGGCCGGGGTCGACCACGCGTCGGCGGCCACCGCGGCCAGCCGGCCGTCCGAGCGGACCCCGGCCCAGCGCCTGACGCCGGCGACCCCGGGCTGGGCGTGGGACTCCGGCAGCGTCATCTGGAGGATCTCGGCCACCTCCGGCCCGTCAGCGGGCCCCAACCACGACGCCCCGCTCCCGGGATCGGCCGCAGGCGGCGACAGGGCGGGGTCCGTCTCCATCCAGGCGAAGGCTCCCGAGAGCTGGAGCCCGGCCACCCGCTCGGTCACCCCGGCGACCAGGGCTGCCGGGCCGAGCAGCCGATAGGTGGGGCCGGTCCGCGGGAGGACCGTCTCGACCAACGACGCGACGTCGGCGACCGGTCCGTGCACCACGAGCCGGTCCCGGTTCGAGACGGCCGGAGACGCCACCGCCACCGCGTCACCCTGCGTCCACGCCCGCACCCCTGGGCGGAGTGTCTGGGCGGCCCACAGCACGAGCGCGTCGGCGGCGCAGGCGGCGCGGAGCTGCCCGATGCTGTCGAGCCGGTTCGGACCCGACCGGTTCACTCGAGCCGGCCGTACGCCGCCAGCGTGCGCAGGGCCCGCACCGTCTCGACGCCCCGCCACTCCCGGCGAGCCGCGAGCCCGACCGTCTCCCAGCTGATCGGCCAGCCCCCGTCGTCCTGCTGTGCCGCCACGAGGGCGTCGAGATGGCGGTCGAGCACACCCGGGACGAACAGCTGCCGCCACCGGCTCGTCGGCCCGGGCGCGAAGTACAGGGGGTTGAGGCCGTACTGGTCGCTGCCGGGCTCGAGGTGGAACGGCGAGAGCGATGCCACCGCCGGCCCGAGCCGGGGCGCCCACGCTTCTGCCCGGTCCCGATCGCCGACGGCCTCGAGGAAGTCCAGCACCTCTCCGAAGCTATGCGCCTCCGACGGGAGCCCGCGCTCGAGCGCGGTCCAGCAGAACGCCGTCGCCTCCTCGCGCCAGGGGTGCGCCACGTCCCATCGCCACAGCCGGGCGACGATGCCGGCCGTCGGGTTGAGCGACGGCTCGGTCGCCCAGGTGCCCCAATGGGCGGCGCGCGGGGCGCGGAGCCCGTCGGCCGTCAGGCACCCCACGCCCGGGCCCAGCGCCCGGAGGTAGTCGCACGCGCCGAGGACGGTCGCCCGGTCGACGGTGCCGAGCGCCTCCATCACCTTCAACGCCGTCTCGAGGCAGAGGGGCTGGCTGACCGAGGCCCGGTTGTCCGGCTCGAGCGCCTGGCCGAACCCTCCGTCGGCGTTGCGGTACGACCGCAGCGCGGCCAGGGCTGCTGCCGCGTCCGCTCCGTCGAACACGACCTCTGCGATCCGCCGCTCCAGCAGCCGGCCCTCGGCCAGCAGGAACCGGCGGGCGGCGTGCTCCACGACGGGGTCCGGGCGCAGGCACCCTCCGAGGCGCGACCGCAGCGCCGCTTCCAGCACCCCCGCGGCCGCCACCGCGGAGCCCTGCTGTGCGAGCTCGTCCTCCACGTGGCACGCCGTCGGCCACAGCTCGCCGAGCCCGACCCGTGCGTCGCGTAGCGTGGCGGCCGGCACCCCCAGGAAGAGGGGGCCCACCCCCGGGCGAAAGCGCACGCCCACGGCGAACGGGCCTCCGTGGGGGTCCTCGACCGGCCCGGTGTCGGGACCGGCGACAAAGAGCCGGACGCCGTTCCAGATCACGTCCATGCACCCGTCGGGGAGCACGGGCTCGGCCCCGGGCCGCCGCCACCTCCCGACCAGACGCACTGCACGTAGCGCTCGAGCACGGGCGTGGGTGCCCACTCACGGTACGGCGGAGCGGCAGCAGTTGCCGTCACGGTTCCGGTGTGGCAGAGGCGCCAGGGGTGGAGCCGGGACGCGGCATCGAGCGCGGCGAGGGCGTACACGGGGTCGGGCGAGAGGCGGTCCTCGCTGACGCAGGCCTCGACGAGCTCGATGGCGTACTCCTCGGCCCACGAACGCGCCGCATCGCGCCGGCCGAGGCGAACGAACGCCTCCGCCACCATCGGACCGTGGCCGGACCCGCTCGAGGTCACGTGCCCCGCGCCGCCGTCCTGGCCGCCATCCTCGTTGCCGGTTGGGGTAGATGAAGAGCGTGACCGTGAAGATCGGTACCTCGGGGTGGCAGTACCGCCACTGGCGGCGCGCCTTCTACCCCGAGGGGATGGGGACCAGCCGCTGGCTGGGGTACTACGCCTCCTGCTTCGACACCGTCGAGGTCAACAACGCCTTCTACCGGCTGCCCGACGCCTCCGTCTTCGAGCGGTGGCGCCGGTCGACCCCACCGGGGTTCGAGGTGGCGGTCAAGATGAGCAGCTACCTCACCCACAACCGGCGGCTCCGCGATCCGGCGGAGCCGGTGTGCCGGTTCCTGGACAGGGCTCGGCACCTGGAGGAGAAACTCGGTCCCGTGCTGCTGCAGCTCCCGCCCACCATGCGCGCCGACGCCGCCCGCCTCGACGCTGCGCTGTCATGCTTCGGCCCGTCGGTGCGGGTCGCGGTCGAGGCGCGCCATGCCAGCTGGGACTGCGACGAGGTGTGGCACGTCCTGTCGACCCACAACTCGGCGTGGGTCGTCGCCGACGCGCCCTGGCGCCGATGGCCGGTGGTGCGGACGGCCGACTGGGGCTATCTGCGCTTCCACGAGGGACGAGCCTCGCCGCGCCCCTGCTACGGGCGCACGGCACTCGCCGGCTGGGCGGCGCGCGTGGCCGACCTCTGGCCGGACACGGCCGACGTCTATGCGTACTTCAACAACGACACGTGCGCCTGCGCGCTGCGTGACGCACGCTGGCTCGCGGCGGCGGTGCGCCGCAGCGGGCGTACGCCCACCCGGGTTCCGCCGCGTGGGATCGTCCATCTGTGCGATCCGGGGTGAGAAGAAACCCCACCCTCGCCCGTCCCACCACCACGAGCTGCACCCACGACGCGCTCGTAGCCGCCGCGACCACTGCGAGGTGCGCGCGCCCGCTCTCGCCGCAGCCGACGGCGACACCGCTTGCCCTGTTGCGTCGCAACGCCGGTCGCGGCGACCGGCGACCACAACGCGGTCGCGGCGACCGGCGACCACAACGCCGGTCGCACGTCCGCGTTGCCGCGCCCCGACAACTGTGACGGGAGCGTGAAAGGCGGCCCTCGCCCGTTTCCCGCCTCCATCCGTGGGCATACAGTTCGACCGGCGGGGCGACACCCCCGCCCGCCGCCCGGCCACTCCCCCGCAGAACCGAACACTGCATGACATGTGCAGTCGCGGGCAAGGGCAGGACGGAACCCACAGACGGTGCTGCCGACCGCACGCCGTCACTCCCGTCCACCAACAGCCAGACCGCTGCGCCCACCCCCGATCGGGCCGTCCCGGCCCAGAGGAGGAACGACCTGCATGCGACTCGACGTGGTGATCCCGGCGCACAACGAGGCAGATCGCATCGACCGCACGCTGCGCGCCTACCGGTCCGTGATGAACGCACCGCTGACCCGCTTCATCGTCGCGCTCGACCGTTGCACCGACGCGACGGCGACAGTCGTGCGGGCCCACGCCAGCGTGGACCGCCGCATCGAGCTCATCCAGTACCCGAAGCTGGGCAAGGGCGGCGTGCTCATGGAGTCGTTCCGCCAGTGCGACGCCGACCTCGTCGGCTTCGTGGACGCCGACTGTGCCACGCCGCCGGCGGAGTTCCTCCGCCTGGTGGAGACGGTCGCCGGAGGAGCGGACGGCGCTCCGGCAGCCGACGTGGCCATCGCCAGCCGGTTCCACCCGGCGTCCGTGCTGCCGGCGGGGCGTCCAGTCGGAAGGCGCATCACCAGTCGCGGCTTCGCCGCGCTGGTGCGGCTGTTGTTCGACTTGCCGTGTGCCGACACCCAGTGTGGGGCCAAGGTCATGCGCAGAGACGTGATGGCCGGCGCACTGCCGCTGATCTCGTCGCGCGACTTCCTCTTCGACGTGGACCTGCTGGTCACCGCCGACCGGCTGGGGTTCCGCATCGTCGAGGTGCCCACGGTGTGGCTGGACCGGGCCGGCTCCCACGTGCACGCCGCCAGCGACGCCGGCCGGATGGCTGCTTCCTCCTTGCGCCTCTGGGTCCACCAGCGGGTGCTCCCGGTCCCCGGTCCCGACCAGCGGGCCGTCGAGCACCAGCGGGCCGTCGAGCACCAGCGGGCCGTCGAGCACCACGGGGCCGTCGAGCACCACGGGGCCGTCGAGCACCACGGGGCCGTCGAGCACCGGGCTCCCGGGCAGCAGTCCGTCCCGGCGCGGACGGCCGAGCACGCCGGCGCGGGCTCTCCGACGAGAACCCCCGGCCGTGCCGGCCGCCGCCGCCGGACGGCGGCGACTCCCGACGTCGCCATCGTCTCGCCGTACCCCTCCAGCCGCGCCGACGAGGAGGTGCCGAGCGGCGTCGCCGCCTACACGGCGCGTCTTGCGAGCGCGCTGGTCGACGCCGGCGCTGCGGTCCACGTGGTCGCCCCGGCGCTCGACGGCGAGCCGGGTTCGCGTGCCCACGACCGCGACGGCGGCGCGGTCACCGTGTCCAGGCCGTTCTCCCCCGGGCCGCTGGCGGTCCCGAGAGCCCTCGCCGCGGCCCGGCGGACGGGGGCACCCGTCGTGCACCTCCAGCACGAGCTCTTCCTCTACGGCGGGCCGTCCTCGGTCCCGGGTCTGCTGCCCGGCCTGGCCGGGCTGCGCAAGGCCGGTACGGGCACGGTCGCCACCATGCACCAGGTCGTCAAGCCCGGCGACGTCGACGGGAGCTTCACCGCCCTGCACCGTGTCCGGGCACCGGTTGCGCTGGCCCGGGCGGGCCTCGCCGCCGTCCAGCGGTCCGTCACGGGACTGGCCACCACCACGATCGTGCACGAGCACACCTTCGCCGAGATCCTGGGCGACGCCACCGTGGTGCCGCTCGGGATCGACGTGCGCGGCACGCCCCCCAGCGAGGAGGCGAAGGCCACGCTGGGGCTGGGCGCCGATGCGTTGGTGGTGCTCTGCTTCGGGTTCCTGGCCCCCTACAAGGGTCTCGAGTGCGCGCTCGAAGCGGCGGGTCTCGCCGGTCCGCGCGTCCAGCTCGTGGTGGCCGGAGGCGAGCATCCCCGGCTTGCAGGGCGCGACCCGTACGCGTCCGAGCTCCGTCAGCGGTACGCCGGGGTCGCCCGGTTCCCGGGGTACGTGCCCGATCGCGACGTGCCCACGTGGTTCGGGGCGGCCGACGTCGTGCTGGTTCCCTACCCGCGACCGTTCGCCAGCAGCGGGCCGCTCGCCCTCGGCCTCGGCTTCCACCGCCCGGTCCTCTGCTCGCCGCCGCTGGCCCGCTGCACCGGAGCTCCGGCGTCGATGGTCGCTCCGACGGACCCCGCCGGCCTCAGCGCGAGGTTGCTCGGGCTGGCGGCCGACCCGGCCGAGCGGGCAGCGCTGCAGGCGACGAGCTCCCGGTTGGCGGCGGCGCGGACGTGGCCGCAGGTGGCCAAGGCGCACCTCAACCTGTACGAGGAGGTGATCGATGCCGACCGCGCTCCTGGTGGGCCCCTACGGGCACGGCACGCTGGCTGAGGACACCCTCGTCGACGCCTTTGCCGCCGGCCTGCCCGGTTGGCGGCTGGCCACGGCCACGCTCGACGTCTCCGGGGCGATGCCAACGTGCGAGCCGGTGGGCCCCAGGATGCGGCCCGTGCTCCGCCAGGCGCTCGAGTCCGACGCCGTCGTCTTCGGCGGAGGAACGCTGTTCACGCAGCTCCACCCGTCCTCCGGCCGACGCCCCCTCGGGCGCTTGGCGTCGGCCGCGGCCCTGACGACGGCATCCGGGCACCGGCGGCCGGTGGCCATCCTCGGTGTGGGGGCGGCCGCGGTGACGAGCCGCGCCGCGAGCGCCTTCACCCGCCAGATCGTTCGGCGCAGCAGGCTCCTGGTCCTCGGGGACGAGGAGTCGGCGGCCGTGCTCGTCGGCGCAGGGGTGCCCGGCCCGCTGCGGGTCGGGGCCGACCCCAGCTGGGTCTTGCTGCAGCCTCCGCTCTCCGCCCACGGCGGCGGTGACTCCGTGCTCGTGGTCCCGCCACGGCTGGCGCCGGCGGGGCGAGAAGAGCTCCAGGTCGACCGCCTCGTGGCCACGACCCGGCACCTGGTGGGCGCGGGCATGTCGGTGGAACTGCGCGCGTGGGAACGCGCCTGCACGCCCGGACGCACGGGCCGTGAGCGGGGACCGCGGCACGACACGCTGGTCGCAGCGGTGGCCGAGCAGGCCGGACGCGGCGTGCGGGTCGGCCCCACGCCCGCCAGCCTCTCCGACGCGGTCGAGGTGATGCGGCACGTCGCCGCCGTCGTGACGTACCGCTTCCACGGACTCGTCGCCGCCGGCGCCGCCGGCGCGCCCACCGTGGCGGTGGCGCACGAGCCGAAGCTCGGCGAGCTCGCCGCCCGGCTGGGACAGCCGGCGGTCCAACCGGGCGTCGACCCGCCAACCCTGGCGCAGACCGTGCTCGCCACGGCTGCGGCCGGCGGGCCCGACCCGTCGGCGGTCAAGCACGAGATCGCAAAGGCCGACGAGGGGTTCCGTCTCCTGCGGGTGGTGCTCGCCGGCGGTCGGACCGACGAGTCCGACGGGATCGGTGCGCTGCCCCTACGGCGGTGGCGATGACGATCACGAGCGACGTCGCCCGCCGCGTCCAGGAGCGGATCCCGACCACCACGCGCCGCGCTGCCCACGACCAGGCGACCGTTGCCGGCGGCCAGATCGCGGCCGGGCTCGGGAACATGGTCTTCGCCCTCGTCATGGCCCGGTTCCTCGTGCCGGGCGCCTTCGCCGAGCTCGCGGCGTTCCTTGCCCTCTACTCGCTGCTCAGCCTCCCGGGGTCGAGCATCAGCGCGGTGGCGTCGTTGCGCCCCGGGCAATCGTCACGCGCACGCCGCATGACCCTGGCCGCCGGTGCGGTCCTGGGCGGTCTCCTCGCCGCCGCCTCGCCGGTGGTGGGACCGTTCCTGCGCCTGCCCGTCTTCATGGTCGTGGTGCTCGGGCTGTCGGGGCCGGCGCTCGGAACCCTGGCGCTCGAGCGGGGCCACCTGTACGGCACGCGCCGCCACCTGCGGTTGGTGGCGAGCCTGGTGGCGGAACCCGCCGTCCGCCTGACCGCAGGCGTGCTGCTGGCAACGGCGGTGGGCGCGGTCGGGGGTGCGATCGGCGTGGTGGTCGCCGGCTACGGTGCGCTCGAGATCGCCCGGCGCTCCCTGAGGAAGCGGCCGGCCGCCGGTCCGGCCGCCCTCTCGCGCGCCGCGAACGAGGCGGAGGGTCCGCGTGGCCCCGGGAGCCCGAGAGACGGACGCCTCACGGAGAACGTGCCCGCCGCCCGGCCGGGCATCACCACGCGAAGCGCCCTTGTCTGGACGGCCGCGGTCTTCCTGCTCCTCACGGTGGTGCAGAACCAGGACCTGCTGATCGCCAACCGGGTCCTCTCACCCGCGGCCGCCGGGCAGTTCGCCGTCCTGTCGACGCTGGGGGGGATGGCCGCCTTCGCCACCCTGACCGTCCCGCTGGTCCTCTTGCCCCGCACGGCCCGCGGCGACGGCGGCGGGTTGTTGCCGGCGCTCGGGCTCACGGCGCTCATCGGCGGCGCCGTGCTCCTGGTCGCCGCGGTCGTACCCGGCCTGCTCGTGACCACGCTCTTCGGCGCCCGCTACCGCCCGGTCACGGGTGTGGTCGCTCCGTACATCCTGGCGATGGCCCTGCTGGGGATCGCCCGTGTGCTGGCGGCGCACCACTGCGCCCGCCTGTCGGGGCGGGCGACGGCTTCCATCGTCGCCGCCGCAGCCGCGGTCCAGGCCGTCCTGATCGTGGAGTTCGGCGACGACCCGCGGGCCGTCGCCTACGCGACCCTCGCCGCCACGGCTGCCGCCACGCTCGCCCTGGCCATCGCGGTGGTCGTGAAGGCCCCCGCCGTCCGCCGCCAGCCGGCGGTGCTCGCCGCGTGGGCGCGGGCCGCCGTGCCACGGTCCCGGGCGGCGCTGGCGCGGCCCGAGGTCCGGATCCTGCTGGCTGCGTGCGTGGTCGGGGCGGCGCTCCGCTTCGTCGTGCCCCGCGGTCTGTGGCTGGACGAGGCGACGAGCGTGCACGAGGCCAGCCTGAGCTTCGGCGGGATGATCCGCGACCTGCGCACAACCGACGTCCACCCTCCCCTGTACTTCTCCATCCTGTGGGTGACGATCCGCGCCTTCGGCACCAGCCAGCTCGCCGTGCGCGTGCCGTCCATCGTGGCCGGCGTGCTCACCATCCCTGCCCTGTACGCCCTCGGCAAGGAGGCGTACGGCCGGCGCACCGGGACGGTGGCGGCGGTGGTCGCGGTGGTGGCGCCGATCCTGGTCTGGTACTCGCAGGAAGCGCGCATGTACTCGATGCTCGCGCTCTTCGGCCTCGTCGCCATGTGGGCGCAAGTCCGCATCCTCAAACGGGGGCCGCAGGACGCGGGCCGCATGGTGTGGGTCGTCTACACCGCCGCCACCATCGCCATGTGCTGGACGCAGTACTTCGGCCTCTTGCAGCTGGCCGTCCAGCAACTGGCCTTCGCCTGGATGGCCGTCGTCCGGGTCCGGCGCGGCCAGCCGGTGCGCCGGTTCGTGGTGGCGTGGCTGGTCTCGTTGGCGGTCACCATGGTGGCCCTCGCTCCGCTCTTGGCCTTCGCCTACCACCAGTTCCTCGTCAACCAGAACGCCGGCAAGGGGTTCGGAGCACCCTCGCAGGTGAGCTGCTCGACCCGGGTGTGCGGGAGCGGCATCGGCGTCTACGCCGTGCTGGCGAACGTCATCTGGGCGGTCATCGGCTACCAGCCCACCTCCACGATGTTGGTCCTCGGCGCCCTGTGGCCGCTCGGCATGCTCCTGGCGCTGGCGCTGCTCGGCCGGCGCAGCCAGCCGGTGACGGCGCTGCTCGTGGTGGCGGTGCTCGGGCCTGGTCTCGCCGTCTTCGCGCTCGGTCTCCTGAAGCCCTTCCTCTTCGACATCCGCTACCTGTTCCCGGCCGTCGCCATCCTCACCGTCCTCCTCGCCCGGGGACTGAGCGGGTTCGTGGGCAACCGCCGGGTCCTCGTGGCGGTCACCGGCGTGGTGGTGGCGGTGCTGAGCGGGTTCCTCGTCAACCAACAGGTGAACGGGTCCAACCCCCGCCGCTACGACTTCAACACGGCCCTTCGGACGATCGACCGCCAGGACCACCACGGTGACGTCCTGCTCTACAGCCCCGGCGACCTCGACATGCTGGTGCAGTACTACTCGCCCCACGTGACCGCCCATGCCATGACGGCGCGCCCGCCGCTCCCCACCGGCCGTCACGTCCTATGGGTGCTGGTCAGCCGCAGCCTGCAAGGCAAGGCGGGTCACGTCCGTGCCGATCGCGGCCTCACCTATCTCCGCAAGCACAGCCGGTTGGTCGGCCGCCGCCACTACGCCAACGTGGAGGTCTGGGAGTTCCGATGAGCCAGCGACCTGCGCCCGGCGCCTCCGCGCCCGCCCGCCACCTCCCCGCCGTCGAGGTCCTTCGGCCCGCACCCCCGGCGCCGCCACCGGCGGCAGGCGCCGCCCCGGCCGCCCCGGCTGCGTCGGCTGCGTCGGCTGCGTCGGCCGGCCGCGACCCGCGTCTGGGCGTGCCGGCGTGGCGCCGCTCGTGGCAGTGGCGGCGGATCGACCGGCGGCTCCGGTGGCTGCTCCCCCTCAACCTGGCCTGCACCGTCTGGTACTTCGAGTGGCTGCTCCGTCCGGCCCGGGTCGGCAACCCGGTGCTCTTCGGGCTGCTGGTGACGGCCGAGCTCTTCAACCTGGTCCAGGCGGCCGGCTTCTGGTGGACCTGCCGACGGGGGCGGAACCGCACGGTCGCGCCCCGCTGGAAGGGCGACGAACCGGCCGTGGACGTGCTCATCCCGGTGCACGACGAGCCGCTCGAGGTGGTGGCGCCCACGGTGCGGGCCGCCGGGCGCATGCTCGGCGCCCGGGTCCGGGTGTGGCTGCTCGACGACGCCGGCCGGGCGGACCTGGAGACGCTGGCGGCCGATGCGGGCGCCCGGTACGTCGCCCGGGGCGGCAACGAGGGCGCCAAGGCCGGCAACCTGAACCATGCCCTGGCCATGGCCGACGCGCCGTTCGTCGCCGTGTTCGACTGCGACCACGTGCCGGACTGGCGCTTCCTGCTCCACACCATCGGGTGGTTCCAGCACGATCCCGCCGTCGCCTTCGTCCAGACCCCGCAGTACTACGCCAACGCGGGGACAAGCCGGGTCGCAGGCGCCGCCTGGTCCCAGCAGGCGCTCTTCTTCGGCAGTATCGCCCGGGGCAAGGACGCCATGGGCGCGATGTTCTGCTGCGGCACGAACGTCGTGTTCCGCCGCAGCGCCCTCGACGAAGCCGGCGGGTTCCCCGAGGGATCGCTCACCGAGGACTTCGAGCTCTCGCTCCGGATGCACGAGCTCGGGCTCCGCTCCGTCTACGTCAACGAGGTGCTGGCGCAGGGACTGGGACCGGAGGACATGGCCTCCTACGTCAGCCAGCAGCAGCGGTGGGCACGCGGCTGCCTGGCCGCCGTGCCGGCGACCATCCGGGCCGCACTGCCCTGGCGCGTGCGGGCGCAGTACCTGCTCTCGTCCATGTTCTTCCTGTCCGGGTGGACGTTCGCGCTGTACATGGCGCTCCCGGCCGTGCGCATCTTCGCCGGCATCCAGCCGCTGGCGGGAGCGACCGCCGCCCAGTTCCTGGTGCACTTCGCGCCGTACTTCTGCCTCAGCCTGGCTGCGGTGGCGGTGGCTGGAGCGGGGAGCTACTCCTTCGACGCCTTCTCCCTCATGCTGGCCAACTTCTGGATCCACGTCGTCTCGACCGTCTTCGTCGTGACCCGCCGCTCCGGCCGGTTCGTCGTGACCGCCAAGCGGGGTGCCGCCGCCGCCCAGCCGAGGACGGTCCTGCCGGCGCTGGCCGTCGTGGCCGCCCTCACCGGCGCGATCGTCACCGCCCTGGCGGTACGGACGGACGCCAGCACGATGAACAACGCCGCCTTCGCCGTGCTGCACGTGTCGGTCCTCTTGGCCGGCTCCTGGGCCGCGCTGGTCGGGTTCCGTGGGGCGCGCCGCGCCGCCGGGGACAGCGACAGCCGCCGGGCCGCCGACGGGACCGGTGGGCCGCACGCGCCCGTGGCACCGGGGCCCCCGCTCGGGCGGACGTCCGGAGACGCCGTCCCGTCACCCGCCGCCCTCCCGCCCGCCGCCGACTGGACCGGTGGGCCGCTCGTCCGGCGGCCATGCCCCCTGCGGCAGGACGACCGGTGACGGCCGGCATGGCCACCCGGCGGCCACCCTCACCGCCAGACGGCGGCCAGGTCGCGCTTGGTGGCCGGCGACGCCGGGGTGCCACCCGCAGGATGGTGACGGCCGTGCTCGTCGTCGCCGCCTTCGGCGCAGGGATCGTCACGCTCTCCCTTTCGGGAGCAACCGTCCATCGCCGCCGGCCTCCACTTACCCTCACCGCCCTCGCCCGGCGCGACGCCCACGCCTTCCTCGCCCGGTACGTGGCACCGGACGGCCGGGTGGTCCGCCGCGACCAGGGCGGCGACACCGTGAGCGAGGGTCAGGGCTACGCCCTCCTCGTGGCCGTGGCGATCGGCGACCAGCGCGTCTTCCGCCGGGTGTGGCACTGGGAGGAACGCAACCTCCAGCTCCCGAGCGGCCTGTTCGCCTACCACTGGGCCCACGGCAGGGTTGTCACACGGTCGCC
>JAJYVT010000088.1 GCA_021791845.1 Actinomycetes bacterium
CGGCGTTGCAGCCGATCATGACGGCGCGCTTCAAGATCCGCGCCGCACGGCTGGTGTCGCGCGAGGCGGTGATGGTCATCCCCTTCTCCATGGTGGCGGCCCACGCCATCGAGAGGCGGACCGCCAGTTCCGGCCCGATGTCCACGTTGGCGATGCCGCGGACGCCGTCCCGCCCGAACAGGGTGCGTGCACCCCGCGACTCCCAGACGATCGACGAGTTGACGACGGCGCCCGTGTCCACGGTCTTGAACGGGTAGACCTTGACGCCCGCCCGCACCTGCGCCTGGGCCCCGATCAGGCATCCCTCGCCGAGCACCGACCCCGGCTCGCAGCTCGCGCCGCGGCGCAGGTCGCAGGACCGGCCGATGACGGCGCCGGCCACCCGGCAGCCCGGGCCGAAGTAGGCGTTGTCGTGGACGACCGAACGTCGCACCTCGGCGCCGTCGGCCACCCGGACGTTGGAGCCCAGGGTGGAGTACTCGCCGAGCACCGCGCCGGCGCCGATCGTGCAGTTCTCGGCGATCACGGCCGGGCCCTCGACCGTGGCCGCCGGGTCGATCGTCGAGCCCTTGCCCAGCCACACGCCGGGCCGGATCTCGAAGCCGCCGATGTCCACCTGGACCTTGCCGTCGAGGATGTCCTGGTGCGCCCGCAGGTACGCCTCCGTGGTGCCCACGTCCTCCCAGTAGCCCTCCGCCACGCACCCGTAGATCGGCCGGCCCTGGGCGAGCACCTCGGGGAAGACCTCGCCGGAGAAGTCGCTCGGGCGATCGCCGGGGATGAAGTCGAAGATCTCGGGCTCGAGCACGTAGATCCCGGTGTTGATCGTGTCGCTGAACACCTGGCCCCACGTGGGCTTCTCGAGGAAGCGCTCGATGGCGCCGTTCTCGTCTGCGATCACGATGCCGAACTCGAGCGGGTTCTCCACGGCACAGAGCGCCAGCGTGGCCAGCGCCCCCTTTCGCTCGTGGAAGTCAACGACGGCGGAGAGGTCCATGTCGGTGAGGACGTCCCCGGAGATGACGAGGAACCGCTCGTCCAGCTCGTCCCGTGCGTTGAGCACCGAGCCCGCCGTGCCGAGCGGCGTCTCCTCGGTGGCGTAGACCATGCGGACACCGAGCTCGGACCCGTCACCGAAATAGCTGCGGATCGCATTGGCCATGAAGGCGACCGTCACGACGATGTCGGTCAGGCCGTGCTGGCGGAGCAGGGCGACGACGTGCTCCATCATCGGCCGGTTGGCCATGGGCAGCATCGGCTTGGGCTGGTTGGAGGTGAGGGGACGGAGCCGGGTCCCCTCGCCACCGGCCATGATCACTGCCTTCACCTTCCGACCCCCTGACCCGGAGCGACCGGCCCGCTGGCCGGTGAGGAACCGCCGTCTCGGCGGGCCCGGCGGCCCTCGGCCAACGCCGTGCGCGCCGGGACGACGTAGGCCACCGCCGCCACCCAGGCGAGCACGAGCCCGACCCCGCCGGCGACCCAGGCGACGACGTGGAACGGCTCCTGCCATCCGGCCGCGCCGTGGCTGATGAGGAACCCGGGATAGGCGACCATCAGGGCGAACGTACCCGCCTTGCCGATCCACAGGACGTCGATGCGGCGGGCGCCGAGGCCGGCCAGGACGACAACCGTCGCCGAGACGAGCACCTCGCGGGCGATCGTGAGCAGCCCGAACCACAGCGGCACGGCACCGTGCACGATGACCGAGATGACGGCCGTCCCCACGAGGAGCCGGTCGGCGGTGGGGTCGAGGACCTTGCCCACCGTCGAGACCTGGTGCAGCCGGCGGGCCAGCTGCCCGTCCACCCAGTCGGTGGCGCCGAGCACGCCCAGCAGGATGGCCGCCGCCGTCTGGCGCCCGACGCCAAAGAGGAGCCAGCAGAACACCGGGATGGACGCCAGCCGGACGGCGGTGACGACGTTCGCTGCGGTGAGGATCCGGTCCTCGCCTCGGCCGGGCACGGTGGCAGCGCCCGCGGCGGGGTCCGGCACAGACATGCGGCCGAGTCTACGGGCGACCGGTGTGCCAGTCTGTGCCCGTGCCGACCATCGATGCATTCGCCGGCGTGCGCTACGACCCCGCCGCCACGCCACTCGACCAAGTCATCGCTCCGCCCTACGACGTCGTGGGCCCGGCCGAGCGGGACCTGTTGGCCCACCGCAGCCCCTGGAACGCCATCCACCTCGAGCTCCCAGAGCCGGACCTGCGCAGCGGCCGTGACCGCTACGTGGCCGCCGCCGAGCTGCTCGACGACTGGCTGGAGCGTGGCGTGCTCGTCACCGACCCCCGCCCGGCGCTGTACCCCTACCGGATGACGGCACCCGGCGGCACCGCCACCACCGGCTTCGTGGGCGCGCTGGGGATCGGCGAGGACGTCCTGACCCACGAGGAGACCATGCCCAAGCCCCGGAGCGACCGCCTCGACCTGCTGCGGGCGACCGGTGCGAACCTCTCGCCCATCTGGGGGCTGTCGTTGGCCAAGGGCCTCACGGCCACCTTCGCCCCGGACGGGCCGCCGGTGGCCGACACCTACGACGACAACGGCGTCCGTCACCAGCTCTGGGTGCTCGACGACCCGGTTGCCGTCCAGCGAGTCACCGCCGCTGCCGGCTCGGCGCCGATCGTCATCGCCGACGGGCACCACCGCTACGAGACGGCGCGCACCTACCGCGACGAGGTGCGCTCGGTGAACGGGGGCCGGGCCGGCGACTACGACGCCGTCATGGCCCTCATCGTCGAGCTGACGCCCGAGCAGCTGCACGTCCGGGCCATCCACCGCATGGTCTCGAGCCTGCCGGCGGGGACCGACCTCCTCACCCTGCTCGAGCCCTACTTCGACGCCGTTCACGCCGGCACAGCCAGCGAGCGCGTGGTGGCGGCGCTCGAGGCGTCGGGGTCCCTGGCCCTCGTCACGCCGGAGGGGTCGTGGATGCTCACGCCTCGGCCGGACGCCTTCACCCGTGCCGGGACGGACCTCGAGGCGGGCCTGATCGACCTGGCGCTGCAGGCCGCTCCCGATGCCTCGCTCGACTACACCGCCGAATGGCCGGAGGCGCTCGATGCGCTCACCAGCGGGAGGGCCCAGGCGGTCCTGCTGCTCCGCCCCGTCACCGTCGACCAGATCTCCGCTTGGGCGGGCGCCCGACGACGCATGCCCCCGAAGACGACGTACTTCACCCCCAAGCCTCGGACCGGGATGGTGATCCGGGTGCTCTCCGGACAGGCCGAGGAATGACTCGGGGGGCATGGCCCCCCTCCGCTCCCCTGTCCTGCTCCCCAGTCCTACTCCACCGTCCAGGTGGCGCCGGAGCGCAGCAGCGCCTTCAGGTCCCCGAGCCCCTTGCGCTCCTGGGCCGCGGCAACCTGGCGAGCCATCTCCGTCCCGTACTCGGGACGACGGACCGCCCGGAACACGCCGACGGGCGTGGGCTCGAACGGCCCACGGGACAGCCGGGAGAGCGCGAAGGCGAGCCCCGGGTCCTCCCGTGACTCGTCGTGGACGAGGAGGGCGTCCTCCCCCACCTCGGTCACGTCCACGATCTCCAGACGCCCGTCGGAGCGCTGGACGACCCCTCGCTCTCCGTCGGAGCCGAAGCGGATCGGCTGGCCGTGGGCCAAGGGGATGAGCATCGAGGCACGGGCGTCACGCCCGGTGATCTTCTCGAAGGCACCGTCGTTGAAGACGTTGCAGTTCTGGTACACCTCGACGAACGCGGCCCCGTCGTGCTCGTGGGCCCGGCGGAAGACCTCCTGCATGTGCTGGCGGTCCATGTCGTGGGTCCGGGCGACAAAGCTTGCCTCGGCCCCGAGGGCCAGGCTCACCGGGTTGAAGGGCGTGTCGAGCGAGCCGAAGGGCGTCGACTTGGTGACCTTGGCGATCTCCGACGTGGGCGAGTACTGACCCTTGGTCAGGCCGTAGATCTGGTTGTTGAACATGAGGATCGTCATCCGCACGTTGCGCCGCAAGGCGTGCATGAGGTGGTTGCCGCCGATGGAGAGCGCGTCGCCGTCGCCGGTCACCACCCACACGTCGAGGTCGGGGCGGGTGGTCGCCAGCCCGGTGGCGATCGCCGGCGCCCGCCCGTGGATGGAGTGGAGGCCGTAGGTGTTCATGTAGTACGGGAACCGCGCCGCGCAGCCGATGCCGGACAGGAACACGGTGTTCTCGCGCCGCACCCCGAGGTCGGGGAGCAGCATCTGGAGGGCGGCGAGGATCGAGTAGTCCCCGCACCCCGGGCACCAGCGGACCTCCTGGTCGCTGGCCCAATCCTTGCGGGTGGTGGGCGGGACGGCGGTCGTGGTCATTCGGCACCTCCGAGGTGCGAGAGGACGGCGGCTTCGATCTCGGCCGCCCGGAACGGGACGCCCTGCACCTTGGTGACCGAGGCGGCGTCGACGAGGAACTCCGCCCGGACGAGCCGGGAGAGCTGGCCGAGGTTCATCTCGGGCACCAGCACCCTGGGGTAGCGGCGCAGGACCTCGCCCAGGTTCTTCGGGAACGGGTTGAGGTGCACCAGGTGGGCGTGGGCGACGCGGCGACCCCTGGCCCGGACCCGCCGCACGCCGGCGGCGACGGCACCGAAGGTGGAGCCCCAGGCCAGCACGAGCAGCTCGGCACCCTCCTCGTCGTCGACCTCGACCGGCGGGATGGCGTCGGCGATGCCGGCGATCTTGTCGTTGCGCAGGTGCACCATGCGCTCGTGGTTGACCGGGTCGTACGACACGTTCCCCGACCCGTCGGCCTTCTCGAGGCCCCCGATGCGGTGCTCGAGCCCGGGCACGCCTGGGGGCGCCCACGGCCGGGCCAGCGTCGCCTCGTCCCGGACGTAGGGCCAGAACTCCGTCGTCCCGTCGGCGGTGGTGTGGTTGGGCTCGGTGGCGAAGCCGGGGTCGATGCGCTCCAAGGCGTCCACGTCGGGCAGGCGCCACGGTTCCGCCCCGTTGGCCAGGTACCCGTCCGAGAGCAGGATGACCGGGGTGCGGTAGGTGACGGCCAGCCGCGCCGCCTCGATGGCGGCCTCGAAGCAGTGCGCCGGCGTCTTGGCGGCCACGATGGGCACCGGCGCCTCCCCGTGGCGCCCGTACATGGCGTGCAGCAGGTCGGCCTGCTCGGCCTTGGTGGGCAGGCCCGTCGAGGGTCCGCCCCGCTGGATGTCGACCACCACGAGGGGAAGCTCCAGGTTCACGGCGAGCCCGACGGTCTCCGACTTGAGGTCGAGGCCCGGGCCGCTGGTGGTGGTCACCCCCAACGCCCCGCCGAAGGCCGCGCCGAGAGCCGACCCCACGCCTGCGATCTCGTCTTCGGCCTGGAACGTCCGGACCCCGAACTCCTTGCGCCGCGACAGCTCGTGCAGGATGTCCGACGCCGGGGTGATCGGGTAGCTGCCGAGGAACAGCGGCAGGCCGGCGAGGCGGGCGGCGGCGATGAGCCCCCAGGCCAGGGCCTGGTTCCCGGTCACCTGGGTGTACTCGCCCGGCTCGAAGTGGGCGGGACGGACCTCGTAGGTGGACTCGAACAGCTCGACGGTCTCGCCGAAGTGGTAGCCGGCACGGAAGGCACGGGTGTTCGCCTCCGCCACCAAGGGGCGGTCGGTGAACCGGGCGGCGATCCAGTCGACGGTGGGCTCGACCGGCCGGTTGTAGAGCCAGCTCAACAGCCCGAGGGCGAAGAAGTTCTTCGACCGCTCGGCGTCCCGGGGCTTGACCCCCGCCTCCTTGCAGACCTCCTGGGTGAGCGAGGTCATCGGCACCTCGTACACGGTGAAGGCGCTGAGGCTGCCGTCGGTGAGCGGGTTCTCCACGTAGCCGGCCTTGTGCAGGCTCCGCTCGTCGAAGGCGTCGACGTTGACCACCAGCGTCGACCCCACCTCCATCACCCCGAGGTTGGCGCGCAACGCCGCAGGGTTCATCGCCACGAGCACGTTGGGTGCGTCGCCCGGGGTCAGGATGTCGTGGTCGGAGATCTGGACCTGGAAGGCGGAGACGCCGGCGAGGGTCCCGGCCGGCGCCCTGATCTCGGCCGGGAAGTCCGGGAAGGTGGCGAGATCGTTCCCGAACAGGGCGCTGGACGCCGTGAACCGGTCGCCGGTCAGCTGCATCCCGTCACCGGAGTCGCCGGCGAACCGGATGACGACGCGATCGAGCTGGCGGTGCTCGACGTGGTGCTGCGAAGGCTCTTGGGTGGTGGTCATCTGGTCCGTCCTCGTTCGGAGCTCATCTCCGTCCCCGGCAGCGCCGGAGCGGGTGGAGCGCACTCGAACGGGTCACCTCGTCCTCCGCACTCGCTCGACCGCGCTGTCGAACGGAGTCGTGCCGACGACCGAGCATAGTTGCGACCCCGCGGGCCGAGGGCGGAATGTGCCGGCCGACCAGGGCGGTCGAGGCCCTCCTAGGCGATCGTGACGGCCGGGTCCAGGTAGACGTCCTGGATGGCGTGGATCAGCGCCGCTCCCTCGTCCATGGGTCGCTGGAACGACTTGCGGCCCACGATCAAGCCCTGGCCACCAGCCCGCTTGTTGATCACCGCGGTGCGCACGGCCTGGGCCACGTCCCCGGCGCCGTGCGACTCGCCGCCCGAGTTGATGAGGCCGATCCGCCCGGCGTAGCAGTTCACGACCTGCCAGCGCGTCCGGTCGATCGGGTGCTCGGTGGTGAGCTGGTCGTAGACGAGCGGATCGGTCCGGCCGAAGCCGATGGCGGTGTAGCCGCCGTTGTTCTCCGGTTGCTTCTGCTTGATGATGTCGGCCTCGATGGTGACGCCGATGTGGTTGGCCTGGCCGGTCAGGTCGGCGGAGACCTCGTAGTTCACGCCGTCCTTCTTGAACCCCGGATTGCGGAGGTAGCACCACAGGACGGTGCACATGCCGAGGGCGTGTGCCTCCTCGAACGCTTCGGACACCTCGCGCAGCTGGCGGTCGGCGTCCTCCGAGCCGAAGTAGACCGTGGCGCCCACGCCGACGGCCCCGAGCTCGAACGCTTGGCGGGCAGAGCCGAACATCACCTGGTCGTAGGTGTTCGGGTAGTGCAGGAAGTCGTTGTGGTTGAGCTTGACGATGAACGGGATGCGGTGCACGTAGCGCCGAGCGACCGCCCCGAGGACGCCAAGGGTGGTGGCGATGGCGCTGCACTCGCCGGCGAGCGCGAGCTCGCACAGGTTGGCGGGGTCGAAGTACCTGGGGTTCTTGGCGAAGCTGGCGCCGCCCGAGTGCTCGATGCCCTGGTCCACGGGCAGGATCGACAGGTAGCCCGTCCCCCCCAGACGACCGTGCCCGTACAGGGCGCCGAGCGAGCGCAGGACTGCGGCCGAGCGGTCCGAGTCCCGGAAGGTGCGGTCCAGGAAGTCCGGCCCCGGCAGCACCAAGCCTTCGGCGGGGAAGGCCTTGCCCTCGTGGTTCAACAGGGAGTCTGCTTCATCGCCGAGCAGCTGCTGGAGATCGATGGCCATGTGCCGAGCCTACTTCGGGGGGGCGCCGTCCTGGCCGTCCTGGCCGTCCTGGCCATCCGGGCCGCCCGGGCCGTCCGGGCCGGCCGGGCCGTGCTGGTCGCCCGGGTCGTGCTGGTCGGCCACTGCATGCCCGGGGCCGTCCCCACTGCTCGAGGGAGCCCGTCGTGCAGCGGCTGCGGGCCGCCGGCCACCGGGGCCGCGACGGGCCGACCGCGACCTCCGCTCGGGCCCGAGCGCCGCCAGGCGCTCGTCGACGTCGTACGCATCGGGGTCCACCTGTGCGACCCGCATGAACAGCGCCCGGGCCCTGGGCACGTCGCCGGCTCGCTCGTAGAGGTCGGCGAGCGCGTACCACTGGCGCAGATGGCGCTCCGACGGGTTCCGGAGCGAGCGGCCCGCCCCCCCGGACGCCAGCACCTCGATCGCCTCCGGAAGGTCGCCCCGGTCAGCCAGGCTGCCGGCGGCCACGATGCGGGCCTCGGCGAGCACGTCGGCATCGGGGGCGGCATGCCGCAGATCGGCCCACAGCTCGGCAACCGCCTTGTGGCGTCCCAGGGCACGCTGACAGTCCATGAGGGCGGGCAGGACATCGGCGTCCTCCGTCTGCGCCACGTACGCCTCGAAGTGCCGGACTGCGTCGCGCCACCGGCCGAGCCGATAGCTCGCGAACCCGGCGAGACGCCGCACTGCTGGGACCTGCCCGACCTCGCTGGCGAGCTGGCCGCCAAGCCGGGCCGCCTCCTGGAAACGGTTGCGGTCGTAGGCGGCCACGGCGCGCTCCATGCGCCCGAC
Organism: Actinomycetes bacterium; assembly: GCA_021791845.1. Taxonomy (GTDB): domain Bacteria; phylum Actinomycetota; class Acidimicrobiia; order Acidimicrobiales; family RAAP-2; genus JAJYVT01. The sequence goes on from JAJYVT010000088.1 coordinate 8,241, forward strand.
CAGCACCTCGCGATGGTGCGCGGTCGCACCCTCCGCGGCGCGGCGGATCTCGGTGGCCACGTCTGCGGGCAGCGCCGGCGCCTCGGTGGCTCGCCCCCGGCGCTCCGGCGGCGTCCCCGACGGAGCGGTGCGTTCCCCGCTGCCGCGGCGCGCTGCGGCACCTTCGTCGACCCGCACCCACTTGTCCATCGGCGGAGGAGCCGTCTGCGACGTACCGCGGGTCGGTGGGCCCGCGCTGCGACCCGGGCCGTGACGCTCCCCGCTGCGGCCGGGGGTTGTGACCGGGTTGGCCACCTCCGAGGCACCGCGGCGCGCCACGCCGCCCCAGCGGCGCGCGGCAGCCGGAAGGCGCCGGGGCGCCTGTGGCGCGCCGGCTGAGGAACGGGAGGGCGCGGGACGACCGCCACGAGCCGTGCGCGCCGCTGTGCTCCTCCCCCACTGCGGTCCCGAACGCCCCCGGTCGCGGCGCTCGGACGATGTCGTGTCCCGGTCGCGCCGCCAGGCCCCTGTGGTGCTGCGGCTGCGGCGCTCGGACGATGTCGTGTCCCGGTCGCGCCGCCAGGCCCCTGTGGTGCTGCGGCTGCGGCGCTCGGACGAGGTCGTGTCCCGGTCGCGCCGCCAGGCCCCTGTGGTGCTGCGGCTGCGGCGCTCGGACGAGGTCGTGTCCCGGTCGCGCCGCCAGGCCCCTGTGGTGCTGCGGCTGCGGCGCTCGCCCCCTGTGGTTCCGCTGTCACGGCGTGACGTGGCTGTGGAAGGGCGAGCACGACCCTGCCAGGGTCCCGGTGCCGATGCTCGCCGCGGGCCCCCGCGCCGCGAACGGTCTTCGGGCCGTCTGTCCTCCGACTCGGGACGCCGTGATGCGCCTGTGGCGCCCCAACGGCCGCCGCCCCGCCGGGCGGTGCGCTCCCCGCCGTCCCACCGGTCGCCAGTTCGGGCTGTACGCGAACCGGCGCCGCCGCGACCGGTCCCGGCACCGCGCGGGCGGTCGGCTCCCCCACGTGCCTCCCGGTCGAACGATCGCCCTCCGGTGCGGCCAGCACCACCGCCGGCCGGCTTGCCGCTCGACCGACTGCCCGCACCTCCGGTGCCGCGGGGTGCGGAGCGTGCCGCCGATCCTCGGGCTGGACGCTGGCCCGCACGATCCGTGGGGACCCGCCCGCCCGCTCGGGCGGCGGGACCACGGCCCGGGGCGCGCCTGGGCCGGTCGTCGGGAGACGGGGGCATGGCACAAGTGTAGGGGCGCGGCGGGACGCGGCGGTGAGCCGGCCGAGCGCCCGCTCCGCCGGGCGCCCTCCCCTTCGTGCTGGCGCCGGCCGCTTGCTCCCGGACCTTCTCCCTACATCGGCTCCGCCCCGTCGACGGGATCGACAGGATCGGCGGCGTCGACGGGAACGGTGAAGAGGTCCAGCCCTTCGGCGCTGAGGCAGCGCCCGGTTCGGAGGTCGTACCGGTTGCCGTGCAGCGCACAGGTGAGCACCCCGTCCTCCACGTGCCCGAAGCGCGAGAGGTCGGCGCCCAGGTGCGGGCACCGCCGCTGCACGAGGTAGTCCCCACAGCGCAACAGTTCCCCCGGTCCCCCGCCGTTGCCCGCGGCGGCGCTGCGGGCCACCAGCTCCAGTGAGACCTCGAGGTACTCCATCCGGCGTGGCGTGAGGCACTTGAAGAAGCTGAAGACGTTCTCGTTGTACTCGCCCCGGCGGTCGGCCTCGAACCGGCACGAGAGGAAGAGCTCGTTGACCCAGTCGTCGACATGGCGGTCGATCAGCGAGACCAGGAGAGCCTCGTCGAAGAAGAAGCTGTGCCCGGCCGTCGTCTCGTCCTTCGGACCGGCACGCCGGACCCTCCCGGCACTTGGATCGATGACGACCCCGAAGCGGCCGACGTCGAGCAGGATCGGTCCGCCGAGCGCCTGGCGAACCGTCGGCGCCTGGGCCAACAGGGGTTCGATCCACGACGCCAGCTCCGCCACCAGCTCGTCGGGATCGGCGGCCGGGTCGGTCACCGGTGGAGGCAAGGCAGCAGCGATCTCGTGCTGGCGGCGTTCCCTGTACGCGCCCAGGTAGGCCCGCTTGTCACGGAAGATCGCGTCGAGCTCCTCGGAGCCCATGGGGTGCGTCACCTCGAACCGCTCGGGGTCGACGTCGATCGCCGACCCGGGCACCGCCAGGTAGCCGTGGCTGACGTCGTGCTCGGCGAGCCACCACAGGAAGCTCATCTGGTCCTGGAAGATGTTGGCGGGATCGTCGTCGAGGTCGTTCAATGAGAAGAGGTCCTCGTCGAGGAAGGCCGGCGGCCCGGCGAACGGCACCACGTGGGCGGCACCGATGGCCTGGATGTAGTGCAGCGCGCGCTGCGCCTGCCGCTCCCGCTTCTCGCGGCTGAGTGCCGTCTTCTCCTCGTCGCTCCACCGATACACCATCGGGTACCAGATGGCACCCGAGTACTGGAGGAAGTGGACGTCGAACGGGGCAAGAGCGCGGAAGGGGCCGAGCTCTCGGGGGTGGCAGTCGTTCTGATCCAGGATCCGGGTGACGCCGTCGTCGACGACCAGGGCAGAGTCACCGATCGGGCCGTCAGCCACTGAGGTGGAGGTGGCGATGGCCACCCGCAGGCCGTCGAGCTCCACCGGCCGGCCCGACTGGGTCTCGACGAACCGGTGGAAGCCGAGCTCCTCCATGGCACGGCGGAGGTCGTCGATCGGGAAGTCCGGGAGCAAGACGGTGGTGTGCTTGTCCACGTGCTCCGCCAGGAAGCGGGCGTCGAAGTGGTCCTTGTGGAGGTGGGACACGTAGAGGTAGTCGGGCGATCGCAGGACGTCGAGGTCGAGCGACGCGTTGTCGGGGAAGGGGAACCAGGAGCCGAAGTAGGCGGCGTTGAACCACGGGTCGCACAGCACGGTTCGGCCGTTCGCCTCGATGTACAAGCCGGCGTGCCCGGTCATCACGATGCGCATCGCGCTCCCATTCCCTCTGGTCCCTGTCGCAGGCACGCGCCAAGACGTGCCCGAGTGGCCGAGTGGCCGAGTCGCCGAGTCGGATCGCCCGGCGCTCTGCGCCCGCCGGCGCGTCCAGCCGCCCAGGGTACCCGGGCGGCAGGGGCGGCCCGGGGCGGGCAGGGGCGGCCCGGGGCTGGGTCGTGGGCACGAGATCGCGGTGGCTGTACCCGACCCGACGGCACGGGGACGGTAGGGTGCGAGGGCGCCGGTCGAAGAGGCGTCGGACGTCGACCGCAGTCGCCGACAACGCACCATGAACCCCCTCCCGACCATCGCCCAACCCCTGATCCAGCCCTGGGACCCGGCTACCCGCGGGACGCTCCTCGTGGCTGCGGCCCCACGGAGCCAGCTCCGGTGACATCGCGCGATCTGCTGCGGCGTCTCGCCAAGTCACTGGCTCCCGTCCAGCCCCGGCGAGCCCTCGTGATGGCGGGTCGCCACCTCTCCGACCGGGCGATCACACGGGTGGCCACCGCGCTCGGGGGGCTGGAGCAGGGCCACTGGCTGGCCGGGCTACGGCGCGAGACCCCCAACCTCCCAGACCGGTTCGCCCTGTTCGACGAGGCTATGGGGAGGTTGACCGGGTCCCGCCCTCTCTACCTCGAGTTCGGCGTCTACCGAGGGCGCACGCTCCGCTACTGGACGGCGCACGTGCGCCTTCCGGACGCCCGGTTCGTCGGGTTCGACAGCTTCGAAGGACTGCCCGAGGACTGGCAACCCGACGCGCAACGGGGCTCGTTCGCGGTCGGGGAGCCCCCGCAGATCGACGACCCGCGGGTCTCATTCGAGGTCGGATGGTTCGACAAGACCCTCCCCGGTTGGCAGCCCCCACAGCACGACCAGCTCGTGGTGAACATCGACTGCGACCTCTACTCCAGCACCCGTTGCGTGCTCGAGTGGCTGACCCCCCACCTCGAGCCCGGGACGCTCGTCTACTTCGACGACCTCTTCAACCGTGACCACCAGTGGCGCGCCCTCACGGAATGGCTGGCGGACGGAGGGGCGGCGGCGCAGCCCGTTGCCATGGCACGCTGGGGTCACCACATGCTCTTCCAGATCGGGCAGGATCGTCCATCCGTCCCGGGCGCTCCGGCGACGTCGACAGGACCTTCCTCATGAACGTCCCCGGCGCAGCCTCATAGCCCAGACCCTCGTAGAACGGGACCGCCCGAGAGGGGCAGAACAAGAGGACCGTGCTCCCAGGCGATCGGTTCGACACCTCGGTCTCCAGTGCGTCGATCAGGGCCGACCCCACGCTCCGTCCCTGGTGCTGCGGGTCCACCACCACGTCCACCAGGAGCCAGTTCTCCGCTCCGTCCCCCACGACGCGGCCCATCCCGACAAGTCGTGTCCCCTCGAAGGCGCCCACGCTCACGACGGTGGCGGCGAGCGCCCGCTCGCACGCCTCCTCGCTGGGGGCGGGCCACCCGACGGCGCTGGTCAGCGCGACGTACTCCGCCACGCTCGGGAGGTGGCACCGCACCTCGATCATGCACGTCCATGGTAGAGAGCTGCACCGCCGAGTGGCGGGATCGGCGGAACCCGCCGCCCCCGCCCACGCGGGCGACCACCCTCGGATGGGACCGAGCCGTGCCGAATCCGACCGCCTGGGCTCCCCGCCCCCAGCCCGCCAACCCCGCCGGGCCGCCGACGCCGAGACAACCACCTGCCCCGTGACCGGGCCGTGGACGCGGCTCGAGCCCGTCGCCGAAGCGACGGGCTCGAGCCTGGAGAAATCCCGGCGGCGTCCTACTCTCCCAGGGGGTCTCCCCCCAAGTACCATCGGCGCTGGCGGGCTTAACTGCCGTGTTCGGAATGGGAACGGGTGTTTCCCCGCCGCCATGGCCACCGGAAACCGACGCTCCTCCCCGGGCGGGCCCCCAAAGGAGCCAGAGACCCGGAGCGCAGCGGCGCGACGCCGCTGCCCCTGAGCGTTCCAGAGCGAGCACGAGCAAGTCCCAAGCCCTCGGCCGATTAGTACCGGTCGGCTGAACACATTGCTGTGCGTACACCTCCGGCCTATCAACGTGGTCGTCTAGCCACGGGCCTT
>JAJYVT010000089.1 GCA_021791845.1 Actinomycetes bacterium
GCGGCCATCCCCACGATGGGGGCGTTCAGGGGGTGGCCGCCCATGGAGCCCAAGAAGGGGGCGTCGCCGAAGCTGAAGATGCCGCCGTCCTTCGCCACCTCCCAGTAGCCCTTGCCTGTGGGGGTGACGGCCATCCCCACGATGGGGGCGTTCAGGGGGTGGCCGCCCATGGAGCCGAAGAAGGGGGCGTCGCCGAAGCTGAAGATGCCGCCGTCGCTGGCGACCTCCCAGTAGCCCTGGCGTGTGGGGGTGGCTGCCATGGCCACGATGGGGGCGTTCAAGGGACGGCCGCCCATCGAGCCGTGCGGCTCGGCGGCGAAGCTGAAGATGCCCCCGTCCTTCGCCACCTCCCAGTAGCCCGCCGATGACCCCGGTGTGCCCGGTCCCGGTGTCCCCGGTCCGGTTGTCCCCACCGTCGGGGGCGAGGGGGTTGTCGGGGTGGTGACCGGCACGGCCGCTGTGAGGGTCGACCCGGCGTCCTGGGCGTCGAAGGGGCTCCCCGAGGCGTTCGATGTGGCGACGCCGGTCGTCCACTGGCTCCACGTCATCTGGTTGCCCTGGTCGAAGCCGTCGAAGTGCCATGGCCCCCGGTAGGTGTTGTGGGAGAAGTGGTTGCTCTGGCTGTCGGCGATGTGGGCCGGCACCGCCCAGCCCTTCCAGGGTGTGGTTGTCCCCCACTGGGAGAACACGCCGTTGAAGCCGCAGAAGGCGGCCTCGGTGCACGAGGGGCCGACGGCGCCCGGTGTGAGGTTGAAGGTGTTGTCCGACACCGTCACGTTCTGGGTCTTCCAGCGGCAGTTGTCGTAGTAGTCGGGGGTCTGTGTGGGCTTGGCGCCCGCCAGGTGCGCAGTGCACGAGGCGATGGTGTACGTGGCCGGTGTGACGAGCGTGCAGTAGGGGTCGTAACCGTCGCCGCAGCGGCGGTTGGCGTTCTCCCACAGCACCACCCCGCCCCAGTTGTTGGTGAAGATGTTGCCGGTCACCGCGAAGGTTCCGGCGTGGGCGCTCTGAACCCGGGCGTCTCCGCCGGACTCGGAGACGTAGATGGCGCTGTCGGGGAAGCCCCGGAGCCCGGGGCCCGCCCCCCGGGCGTTGCCCACCAGGACGTTGTCGGAGATCACGGCGTTGTAGCTGGTCTCGTAGATGATGCCCTCGGCGTAGTTGCCCGAGATGTAGTTGCCCGAGATGGTGAACCCGGCGTTGTCGGTGTCCACCCAGATGCCGACGTTGCCGTTTGTGTGGACGTAGTTGCCGGTGACCGTGGCGTCGGTGGTGTGCCAGAACTTCCCCCCGCCCGAGCAGCCGCAGCCGACCGATGTGGGCTTCAGTGTCGGCCGGTCGTAGGCGCCTGTGGCGTCGTTGAAGCTGATCTCGTTTGTCGAAAGGACGATGTCGGTCGATGTGCCGAAGGAGGAGAACCCGTACTCCTGGTTGTAGCTGAGGCAGTCGTCCTGGACGACCGACCCGGTCCCGAGCCCCACCCCGGCCCCCCCGTTGTGCTCGATCGTGTCGTACTTGACCGTCCAGCCGGCGGCCCCTGTGTGGTTGACCACCATCTCCCCCTCGACCCCGACGAAGTGCTCGATGGTGAGGTACTCGATCGTCACGTTCTTCACCGTGCCGTCGAAGGCCGAGATGTTCCGGCCCTGCCCTGTGAGGACCGCGCCCGGCGCCCCCAGGAAGCTGTCGCCCGGTTCCGGCTGGATCTGGCCGAACTGGCCGGTGCCGAGCGTGTGGACACCCGGGGCGAGCCAGTAGGTGGTGTCGGGGGCGAGCTCGTAGCTCGCCGAGTGGGCGGTGTCTGTGCCCGCCGCCAGCGTGACCGCCCCCGCCGGGGGGCTGGCCGGCCCGCGCAGGACGGCGGTGTCGCCGCAGATGGCCTTGGCCGACGTGGTGACCGCCGCCGCCACCGGCGGACGGCTCGACGACGAGCCGATCAACGGGATCGGCACTCCGATCGCCAGCGCCACGCCGATGCCGATGAGCACGAGCCGGCGCTTCAACCGCACGCGGCGGCTGCCGACAGCAGCACCCGACCCGGGGGGTGCGTCAGTCACGGGGCTTCCTGGCTGGAAGCTCGAAGGTCCCTCCGGGCACCGCACCTTTGCTGCAGCGCTGCGCCGTGGCGCCGGTCGTCTCGGATGGGGCCGACCGGGATGCTGGGAGGTCGGATCCTGGAATCGTACCCCTGGTCCGGCGCGACCGGAAGGAAAAAAATGTGCGGAGTCGTCAGCCGTTGAGGACGAGGTCCAAGAGCTCCACCAGCATGCGGGCCGTCGCGCCCCACACCGTCTCTGTTGCAACCTCGAAGAAATAGACCGGGTGGTCCTCGCCCTCGCCGACCGTCCAGCGCTCCTCCCGGAAGGCGGCGGCCAGTGTGGCCAGCCCGACGTCGAAGGCCCGGGCCACTTCGGCCGGATTGGGAACGAGCGCCGGCCTGGTGCCGAGCGTGGCCACCACCGGGAGGATGGGGATGCCGGCGGCGTACGTGACGGTCGGATCGAGGAACCCGACGGGCTGCACGGCTGCGGGATCGAGGGCCACCTCCTCGAGGGCCTCGCGCAGGGCGGCGGCCACCGCGTCCTCGCCCGGGTCGATGCGCCCGCCGGGGAAGCTCACCTGGCCCCGGTGGGTGCGCAGCGTGGCCGAGCGCCGGGTGAGGACGACGCGGGCTTCGCCCTCCTCCTCGAACAGGGCGACGAGCACGGCCGAGGCCTCGCCGTCGGCCACCTCCTGGGGGCCGCCGAGCGGGCGGTGGCGCGCCACCGCCGCGGTGACGGACGCCAGCGTGATCCCGCGGCGCGGCCGCCATGGCGGCGGACCGCCCGGGACGGCGCTCGGGGGCCGCGGGATCACGCCTCGTCGCGTCGCTACATCATCCCGCCCATGCCACCCATGCCACCCATGCCACCGCCGGCGGGGGCGGCGGACGGGGGCTCGGGCTTGTCGGCCACGAGCGCCTCGGTGGTCAGCAGCAGGGCGGCGATCGACGCCGCGTTCTGCAGCGCCGAGCGGGTCACCTTGGCCGGGTCGATGATCCCGGCCTTCACCAGGTCGACGATCTCGCCGGTGGCGGCGTTGAGCCCGGTGGAGCCGCTCTCGGCCTCCACCTGGCGCACGTACACCGCGCCCTCGAGGCCGGCGTTGGCGGCGATCCACCGCAGCGGCTCCTCGAGCGCCCGGGACACGATGCGGGCACCGGTGGCCTCGTCGCCCTCGAGTGACTCCGCCACCGAGGTCACGGCCGCACGGCTGCGGATGAGGGCGGTGCCGCCGCCGGCGACGATGCCCTCCTCGACCGCGGCCCGGGTCGCCGACAGCGCGTCCTCGATGCGGTGCTTCTTCTCCTTGAGCTCCACCTCGGTGGCGGCGCCCACCTTCACCACGGCGACGCCGCCGGCCAGCTTGGCCAGCCGTTCCTGGAGCTTCTCGCGGTCCCAGTCGGAGTCGGTCTCCTCGATCTCCCGCTTGATCTGGGCCACCCGGCCCTTGACGTCCGCCTCGGCGCCGGCACCCTCCACGATGGTGGTGTCGTCCTTGGTCACGATCACCCGCCGGGCCCGGCCCAGGAGGTCGAGCGTGGCGTTCTCGAGCTTGAGCCCGATCTCCTCGCTGATGACCTGGCCGCCGGTCAGGACCGCCATGTCCTGGAGCATGGCCTTGCGGCGCTCGCCGAAGCCCGGCGCCTTGACGGCCACCGAGGTGAACGTGCCGCGGATCTTGTTGACCACCAGGGTGGCCAGCGCCTCGCCCTCCACGTCCTCGGCCACGATCAGGAGGGGCTTGCCGGTCTGCATGACCTTCTCCAGCACCGGCACCAGGTCGTGGACGGCGCTGACCTTGCCGTTGAAGAAGAGGATGTGCGGCTCGTCCAGCACCGCCTCCTGGCGCTCGGGGTCGGTCACGAAGTACGGCGAGAGGAACCCCTTGTCGAACTGCATGCCCTCGGTGAGCTCGAGCTCCATCCCGAAGGTGTTCGACTCCTCGACGGTGACGGTGCCGTCCTTGCCCACCTTGTCGATGGCCTCGGCCAGCACCTCGCCGATGGAGGGGTCGGCGGCAGAGATCGAGGCCACCTGGGCGATCTCCGTCTTGCCCTCGACCTCGCGGGACTGCTCGGCGATGGAGGACACGGCGGCGGCCACGGCCCGCTCGATGCCGCGCTTCAAGGCGGCGGGGTTGGCGCCGGCGGCCACGTTGCGCAGGCCCTCGGAGATCAGGGCCTGGGCCAGGACCGTGGCGGTGGTGGTGCCGTCACCCGCCACGTCGTTGGTCTTGGTGGCGACCTCCTTCACCAGCTGCGCACCCATGTTCTCGAAGGGGTCCTCGAGCTCGACTTCGCGGGCGATGGACACGCCGTCGTTGGTGATGGTGGGGGCGCCGAACTTCTTGTCGATGACGACGTTGCGGCCCTTGGGGCCGAGCGTCACCTTCACCGTGTCGGCCAGCTTGTTCACGCCGGCCTCGAGGCCGCGGCGCGCCGCCTCGTCGTACTTCAGGATCTTGGGCATGGGGGGTCCTCTCGGAGACGACGGCTCACGCCGGGCGCGTCTGCGCCCGGCGTGCCGTGCATGAACGGATTGGCTCGAACTACTTGACCAGGGTGGCCAGGACGTCGCGGCCGGAGAGGATGAGCAGGTCCTCGCCGTCGACGGTGATCTCGGTGCCGCCGTACTTGGAGTAGACGACGGTGTCGCCCACCTTCACGTCCAGCGGGATGATCTCGCCGGTGTTCTCGGCACGCCGGCCGGGGCCGACCGCCAGCACCTCGCCCTGCTGCGGCTTCTCCTTGGCCGTGTCGGGGATGACCAGACCCGAAGCGGTGGTCTCCTCGGACTCGCCCGGCCGGACGACGATCCGGTCATCGAGGGGATGGAGCTTCATCGAAGCGGCCTCCTTGGCATTCGTTAGCACTCGAACCTTGCGAGTGCTAATGCTAGCGGACGTCCCGGGGCGGGGCAACCGCCCGTCCCGCCGCCCACGCGGCCCGGGCCGCCCGGGCCGCCCCGAGGAGCCGGCGCGCCGTGGGCCACCGTCGTGCCGCCCCCGCCGCGGCCCGCACCAGCCGGCGGCGGGCGCCGTCGGGGAGCCCGCCCTCCCGCCCCGAGCCCGACGATGCCACACCGGCCGCACCCGCACCCCGGCCGGGCACGCCGGCACCCGGCGCCGGCAGCCACGGGGCGAGGGGGAAGCCGGGCGTCATCGGCACCTCGGCCCGGCGCTCCCGGACCGCCCGGTCCCGGACCGCGGCGGCGAGCCGTGTCGCCGCCGGCACGCCGGCCGCCCCGACCCCGCCGACGCCGGCGACCCCAAGGCTGGCGAGCCCCGCCTCCATGCGGTCCAGCACCGCCGGCCACGCGCCGTTGGCACGCGCGTAGTCGCGCCCGGCGGCGCCGAGGGCGGCGGCCGCCGCCGGGTCCTCCACGAGCGCCCGGATGCACTGGGCCATCTCCAGGTCGTCGCCGTAGAGGAGGCCGCCGCCGGAGCGCTCGCAGTGCCACGCCACCACCTCGCCCGCCGCCGTCGCCACCACCGGCACCCCGGCCAGCCAGGCCTCCATGACCGTGCGGGAGAAGCTCTCGTTCGGGCTGGGCTGGAGGAAGACCGACGCCGCGGCGAAGGCGCTCGAGACCTCCGACGCGTCGAGGAACCCGAGGTCGTGCACCCGCGGGCGCAGCGGCCCGTCCACGCGGACGTGGCCGGCCCCGACGGTCACGAGGTCGAGGTCCAGGTGGTGACGGGTGACGGCGGTGGCGAAGCCGGCCAGGGCCTGCGGCCATCCCTTCCCGTCCTCTCGGCGGCCGGCGTAGAGAGCGAAGGGGCGGGTGATGCCGTGGCGACGCCGGAAGCCGTCGGGGTCGGCGCCCTCGGGCTCGTGGACGGCGGAGCCCACCACGCGGTGGGGCCCGAGCGGGGCGAGGCGGTGAGCCAGCCGGTGCTCGGGCTCCGAGAGGAACCACACCTCGGCCGCCGCCGCCAGCGTGGCCCGCACGATGCGCAGCCGGGCCGGCGGCTCGTCGTGCAGGCACGGGACGAGGACGCTGCGGGCCCGGGTGAGCGGCAGGCAGCGCAGCGTGGTCCAGAAGAGATAGGGGGAGTAGACGATGGCGCCGTAGCCTCCGCCGTGGTCGGTGAGGTGGCGGACGAGCGCCGGCGACCGGAACCGGGCGTCGGCCCACGCCAGCTCGTCCGCCAAGTCGACCGGGCGGCCGGAGAGCACCAGGTGGTCGAGGGCGTCGCGCCCGGCCCGGTCGGCCCCGGGCGCGATCGGGAAGCGGCGGACGGTGACCGCCCCGTCCCGCTCGTTCCCGGGGGCGAGCGCCGGCGCCCACGTCTGGGCGTCCACGGCGACGGTGGTGAGGACCTCGACGTCGTGGCCCCGGGCGGCGAGGCCCAGGGCGGCCTCGCGCACCTGCGACTCGGCCCCTCCCACGAGGTCGGCGCCGTAGCGCGGAGTGACGAAGGCCAGCCGCACCGGGCGGATGCTACCGACCGGGCGGATCGAGGAGGCCGAGCGAGGCAAGGAGCGCGGCGGCGGCGGCGTCGAAGCTCTGCTCGGCCGCCCAGCGGCGGCCGCCCTCCGCCAGCGCCTCCCGCCGCCCCGTTGTGGCGAGCAGCCCGCCGAGCGCGTCGGCCAGGGCGTCGGCGCCGCAGGACGGCGGGACGCCGAGCGCGGCGGCGGCGGGGATCCCCGCCATCCATCCGATCCTCGCCACCACGGTGGGGACGGCGGCGGAGAGGCACTCGCTCACCGTCCCCGAGCACTCGCCCGAGAACCGGTCTCGCAGCTGCACCGCCACCGCCGCCTCGCCGAGCATCGCCAGGTACTCGGACGGGGCGACCTCGCCGGTCACCTGCACCCGGTCGGCGATGCCGAGCGAGACCGCCAGCGAGCGGAGGGCGTCGCCCAGCGCCTCGCTCACGGGGCCGACCAGCGCGGCCCGCAGCCGCACGCCGCGCCGGGCGAGGACGGCCACCGCCTCGAGGACGGTCTCGGGCCGCTTGCTCGGGTCCACGATGCCGAAGGCGGCGACGAGCGGCGGCGTACCCGCCCGGCGGCCGGCGCGGGCGGCGGCCACCGCGGCCTGCTCGTCGGCCGTCAGCTGTGTCACCGCGTACGGGGCCACGCCCACGCGAGCCGCCAGCGCCGGGCCCACGTCGAGCACGGCCAGGCGACGGGCCGCCTCCGAGCACACGAGCACCCGCTCGGCGTCGGCAACCACGTCCTTCAGGAGCAGCAGGCCGTAGCGCTCGGCGTCGGCAGGGTCGACCACCCCGCCCCGTCCGAGCTCCTCGGGCAGGCCCGGGTAGTTGCGGGCGATGGCCCCGGCCACCCCGCCCGGTCGCACCGCGCCCGGGGTGTGGACCGAGAAGGCGAGCAGCCCGCTCATCCGCACCTCGTGGGCGAGGACGGTGCCGGGGCGGCGGCGCGCCGCGGCCAGGGCGTTGGCGTGGTACTCGGAGTTGCCGAGCACGTAGAGCACCCGGTCGTAGCCGCCGGCGGCGCCGTCGGCCCGCTCGAAGGCCGCCGCGTCCCGGGGGACGCGCCCGGCCACCGGAGCCGGATCGGCCCGGAAACGGTCGCGGCCGTCGGCGAAGCAGTCGATCTCCACCGCGGGCCCCCCGGGCCGCCCGGCGCCGGCCACCCGTTCCATCGCCGCCACCAGCTCGGCGCTGTAGCCGGCGATGCCGCTCGGCACGGGCGGGAAGGGCGAGACGACGGCCAGCCGGGGGACCCGGCGGGGACGCCAGGGCCGGCGGGAACCGGCGGCCGTGGCCTCGAGCGCCGACGCGGCCCGGGCGGCCACCGTGTCCCACGACGCCACGGTGGCCGCGGCGTCCGACCGCACCGCGTCGCGCACGGCCTCGTCGGTGAGGCACCGGGCCACGACGGCGGCCATGGCCCGGGGGTCGGACGGGTCGAAGCGGGCCCGGGCGTCGGGGACGATCTCGTCGAAGGGCGGCCGGTCCGAGACGCACACGACCGCGCCGGCCGCAAGCCCCTCCGCCGCCGGGAGGCCGTAGCCCTCGGCCAGCGAGGGAAAGGCCACGAGGTCGGTCGCCTGATAGAGGCGGAGCAGGGTCTCGTCGCCGACGAAGCCGGTGCACACCAGGCGGTCACCCGCGCCCGCCACCCGAGCCAGGTGCCGGTAGTGGTCGACCACGGGCCGGGGCAGGTCTCCGGCCACCACGAGCTGATGGGTGGCCCGCAGGCGCTCGGGCAGGAGCCCGAAAGCGGCGATGAGGCCCTCGGTGTTCTTGCGCGGGTCGTTGCCGCCGGGGAAGAGCACGAAGCGTCCCGTCACCTCGGGCAGCGAGGCGTGGACGGCGGCCAGGGCCTCCGAGCGCGAGGGCGGGGGGGCGAAGCGGGCGGACACCCCGGTCCCCACCACCGTGCAGCGCTCCGGTCCCACGCCGAGATGGCGCACGACGTCGGCCGCCGCCGCCCCGGAGATGGCGAGCACCGCGTCGGCGGACCGCACCACCTCCAGGCGGGCCCGGTACCGGAGCCGTTGGGACGGGTGTGCCAGGTACCGGTCGGCGTGCAGCAGCGGGATGAGGTCGAAGGCGGTGACGGCGAACCGCAGGCCCAGGTGGTCCACCACGGGCGGCCGCACCTGGGCGATGGTGCGGCCGAGCTCGAAGGGCGAGGCGCAGTGGTAGGTCCGTGCCGCCTCCACCGCCGCCCGCGCCTCCGGCGTCCCGAGATAGTGGACCTTGCCGCTCGACACGAGCTCGTCCAGGGCGCCGGGCGGAGGCCACGTCGGGTCCAGGAGGTAGGCGCCCACGAGCTCGGGGGCGACCCGCTCGAGGCCGGCGCAGAGCTCCGCCACCCACCGGCCGATGCCGCGCCCCCGGTGGTCGGGGCTCTGCACGGCGCGCGCGTCGACGACGACGGCGCCGGCGGTCACGGCTGGCGCCCGGCCCGCTCCTCGAGGTCCTCGATGCGGCTGGTGGCGGCCCGCAGCAGCCGGCCGAGGAGCTCGGTGCTCTGGTTCTCCACGTCCACCTGCGTCTCGGCGATCTCGCGCAGCTCGCGCAGCTGGCCGTCGATCCGGGCCAGGTGCTGCTCGATGGCGTCCAGCCGGGCGTCCACCGACCGCTGGTGGCCCACGATCGAGCTGGCGGCCCGGCGGGCCAGGCGTGTGGTCGTCTCGCGCCAGCCGGAGCGGCCTGTGGAGGAGGAGGTCATGGTCGTCCCTCTGCCGGAGACCGGCGCCGGGGGCCGGTCAGCGTGGCGCCGATACTACCGAGCGCACGTGGACGGGGGCCGGGGACGGCGGCGACGCGGGGGCGGGGGCCGATCCGGCCACCGTGGCCGCCAGCTGCCCGCAGGCGGCGTCGATCTCCACCCCCCGCGTGGCCCGGATGGTGGCGTTGACCCCCGAGGCGACGAGCTCGTCGCGCGCCGCCACCACCCGGCGGCGGGGGGTGCCCCGCACGGGGTAGCCCGGCGTCGGGTTGAGCGGGATCAGGTTGACGTGGGCGCCGAGGGGGCGGGCGAAGGCCGCCAGCTCGGCCAGGTCGTCCGGTCGGTCGTTGACCCCGTCGATGAGGGCCCACTCGATGGAGAGCCGCCGGCCCGACGTCTCCACGTACCGGCGGCAGGCCTCGGCCAGCTCGGCCAGCGGGTAGCGCCGGTTGATGGGCACGAGGCGGTCCCGGAGCTCGTCGTTGGCGGCGTGGAGCGACAGTGCGAGGTTGACGGGGAGGCGCTCCGCCGCCAGCCGGCGGATGCCCGGGACGACGCCCACGGTCGAGAGCGTGAGGTGGCGCGCCGACAGGCCGAGGTGCTCGTGGATGCGCTCCACCGCGCCCCAGACCCGGTCGTAATTGGCCAGCGGCTCACCCATGCCCATGAAGACGACGTTGCCCAGCCGCCGCGGCCGGGCCGCCCGCATGGCCGCCACCACCTGCTCGACGATCTCCCCCGTGCTGAGGTGCCGCTCGTAGCCCGCCTGGCCGGTGGCGCAGAAGGTGCAGCCCATGGCGCAGCCGGCCTGGGTCGAGACGCACACCGTGACCCGGTCGGGGTAGGCCATGAGGACGCTCTCGACCCGGCGGCCGTCGGCGAGCTCCCACAGCCACTTGACCGTGGCGCCGTCGTCGGCCGTCCGCCGGGCCGCCGGGGCCAGCCCCGGGACGAGCCGCTCTTCCAGCCTCGTCCGCAGGGCCAGGGGGAGGTCGGTCATCTCGGCCGGGCGGGCCAGCCGGCGGTACAGCCCGTCCCACACCTGGCGGGCGCGGTAGCGGGGCTCGTCGTCGAGCACGGCGACGACCTCCTCGAACGAGAGGTCGTAGGCGCCGGAGGGTTGCACGGTGTGGCGGGGGGTCACGGTGTGGCGGGGAAGGCGAGGTTGGGGTCCGGGCCGAGGGAGAGCGGGCTCGGTCCGTCGTTCGCCAGGCGCCAGGCGCCGGCGGCGGCGACCATGGCGGCGTTGTCCGTGCACATCGCCAGGCTCGGCACGTAGGTCGGGACGTCGACGGCCTCGGGCGCCCGGGCCCGGAGGAGCGAGTTGGCGGCCACGCCGCCACCCAGGCAGAGCCCGGCCGCCCCGAGGTCCCGGACCGCCTTGGCCGCCTTGGCCACGAGCACGTCCACCACCGCCGCCTGGAAGGAGGCGGCGAGATCGGCCGTGGCCGCCTCGGGGTGGCGCTCGACGGTCCGCACCACCGCCGTCTTGAGGCCCGAGAACGAGAAGTCGTACCCGCCGTCCATGAGGGCACGGGGCAGCCGGAAGGCGGTGGGGTCGCCCTCCTTCGCCACCCGGTCGATCGCCGGGCCGCCCGGATAGCCGAGGCCGAGGAAGCGGGCCACCTTGTCGAACGCCTCCCCCGCGGCGTCGTCGATGGTCTGGCCCAAGAGGCGGTAGTGACCCGGGCCCTTGGCCAGCACGAGCAGGGTGTGGCCGCCCGAGACGAGCAGGACCACGAGCGGCCACTCGAGGGCGGGCTCCTCGATCACCGGGGCGAAGAGGTGGCCCTCCAGGTGGTTCACGCCCACGAAGGGCACGTCCCAGCTCATGGCCAACGC
Source organism: Actinomycetes bacterium (assembly GCA_021791845.1). GTDB lineage: Bacteria > Actinomycetota > Acidimicrobiia > Acidimicrobiales > RAAP-2 > JAJYVT01. The sequence goes on from JAJYVT010000089.1 coordinate 11,036, forward strand.
CTTGGCTGCGCTCAGCCCCACGAGCAGCGAGCCGATGAGGCCCGGGCCGTAGGTGGCGGCCACGGCGTCGGGCCGCTCGATCCCGGCACCGGCCAGGGCCTCGGCGACCGCGGGCATGAGCAGCTCCACGTGGGCGCGTCCGGCGATCTCGGGGACGACGCCGCCGTAGCGGGCGTGCAGGTCGATCTGGCTCGAGACCACCGAGGAGCGCACGACGCGGCCCTCGGCCACGACGGCGGCGGCCGTCTCGTCGCAGGACGTCTCGATGCCGAGCAGGTTCATGCCGCCCCCTGGGCGATGCTGGCCAGCCGGGCGGCATAGGCCGGCTGGTCGATGTCGTGGGCCCACATCACGTAGGCGTCCTCTCCGATCAACTGGTAGTAGTTCTTCCGCACGCCGACCGGCACGAAGCCGAAGCGGCGGTAGAGCGCCTGCGCCCGGGCGTTGCCCACGGCGACCTCCAGGCTCACCTGCCGGCACCCGTGCTCCAGGGCGATGCGCATCGCGCCCAACATGATCTGGGTGCCGATGCCGCGCCCCTGGTGCTCGGGGGCCACCGCCACCGTCGTCACGTGCGCCTCCTCGTCCACGAACATGAGCCCGATGTAGCCGACCATCTCCCGCCCTTCCCGGGCGACCCGGTAGTCGCGCCCCGTGCGCAGGGCCAGCTCCGACACGAAGACCGCATGGCTCCAGGGCTCGGGGAAGACCTGCTGCTCGACGACCATCACCTTGCGCAGGTCCCGCCGCCGCATGCGGACGAGCTCGATCACCGCTGCACCCAGTTGATGCGGGCGTCGGGCTCCCGCAGGTACAACGGCCGGACGGCTCCCGCCGGCACGGGCGCACAACCTGCGGCCAGCCTATCGGCGGCCAACGCCACCAGGGCACGGGGTGACGGGTGCTCGATCCCGGCCACCCGCAGCCCGCGGAACGCCTCGGGGTACCGGTGGGCGCCGCCCCCCACCACCAGCAGGTCGCGACGGCCCGCCAGCTCCTCTGCCAGCGCCGCGGGCGGGAGACGGCGGGGCGGGGCGGCTTCGGCTGTCGGCCCGTCGTAGCGGGCGAAGAACACCTCCCCCCGCCGCCCGTCCACGACCGAAGCCACCGGTCCGGCCCACCCGGCGTCGTAGGCGGCCCGTGCCAGCACGGCCACGCTCGTGACCTCCACCACGCCCACCCCGAGCCCGTGGGCCAGGCCCTGCGCCGTGGCGACGCCGGCCCGGATCCCGGTGAAGAGGCCGGGGCCCACGTCCACCGCCACCGCGTCCACCTCGGCCAGGCTGACGCCGGCCTGGTCGAGGACGAAGGCGATGGCCGGCGCCAGCACCTCGGCGTGCCGCCGCCCGCCGTCGAGCCAGGTGCCGGCCCGTGGCCCTGTCGCGTCGGCCAGGGCCACGCCGACCCGCTCGGCCGCCGTCTCGATGCCGAGCAGCATCAGCCGGCCACGGCGCCGGCGGCCGCCAGCGCCGCCTCCACCGCCTCCCTGCGGTCGTCCCCGTCGGACTGCACGCGCACCTCCCGCTCCTCGTCGCCGGTGATCGCCAGCGTCACCGTCCATGCCACCGGCGAGAGGGCCGGCTGCGCCACGTCGCCCCACTCGACGAGGGCCACGCCCCGCTCCACCAGCTCGGCGAGGCCGAGATCCTCCACCTCGGCCAGGTGCTCCAGGCGGTAGACGTCGGCGTGGAGCAGCTCGCCCAGCCGGCAGGGGTACTGGCGCACCAGGGTGAAGGTGGGGCTCGTCACCGGGCCCACCACCCCGAGCCCCCGGGCGAACCCCTGGGCGAAGGTGGTCTTGCCCGCGCCGAGCGGCCCGGCCAGCACCACCACGTCGCCCTGGCGGGCCACACCCGCCAGCGCGGCGGCCAGCGACCGCGTCTCCTCGGCCGAGTGCGTCCGGCGCGTGAGCGTCCAGGTCATCCGCCCAGTCTCGTGCGGGGCGGCGCCGCCGGGCCAGTCTCGACGCCCGGGCCGGTCTCGACGCCCGGGCCGCTCTCGACCGTCACCACCGTGGCCGCCGTCCGCCCGACTAGATAGCTTGAGCCGGCGAAGCCGGCACAGTTGAGTCAAGTTTCACGCGGCCCGTGCAGATTCCCCGATGAAGTCACCGATGGCCTGATCGAGACGGTCGAACTGGCGCCGCAGTGGCGTGGGG
>JAJYVT010000090.1 GCA_021791845.1 Actinomycetes bacterium
GCTTTGCCATACACTCATGGTATCGCGACACCACGGCTCGCGTGTCCTAGGCTCGCGTGTCCTACCAGTTCGCCCCGTGGGAGATCAGCCACGATAAAGACGCTGGTAGCGGACGTGGCGCCCCCGGAAGGATTCGAACCTTCGTAGAACGGATTAGAAGTCCGTTGCCTCATCCACTCGGCCACGGGGGCGTGGCGCCCGGCCGGCGACCGCTGCGCCGGCGGGAGCGACGGCCCCGCGTGTGCGTGCACGCGTGCACCGACGCCGACGCGTCGGTGCAGAGCCGCATCGTCGATCGTACTTCCCGCCCGTCCGCCCCTGCCGGTGCGTCCGCCTCCGACGGTGCCCGCCGGGGCCGAGGCGTGCAGCCGCCTTGACGCCCTGCCGGCGACCCCCAAGGAGGCCCGGGGTCGTGTACGCCGGACCGATCCCGGTAAGGTCCCCTTCGTGCCCGCGACCCTCGAGCCCGGCAGTACGACGGTCGTCGCCCCGGCCCAGCCCGAGGCGGTGGTCGACGAGGGCGACCACGAGCGCATGACGCACATCGTCCTCGAGGGGTTCAAGGTTCGCCGGGGCCGCCGCTTCCTGTCGACCGGGACCAACGTCGTCGAGGGAATGGTGAACGGGACGCCGGTCCGGGCACTGTGCGGCAAGACTTGGGTGCCGGGTCGCGACCCCGGCCGTTACCCCCTGTGCCCCACCTGCCGTGAGATCGCGGAGGCCCGGGGCTGGAAGCTGCCGGCGCAATGAGGGCGGCGCGCGCCCTCGTCACACGGCTCGGCGGCGACGACCGGGACGTGCTGCGCTGGTCGACCTGGGCGGGAAAGGGAATCGCGGGCATGCGGGTCGCCCTCGGCGCTGCGGCCCTGGTCGCCCCCGGGCTCGCCGGGAGAGCCTGGATCGGACCGGGAGCCTCGGGGCGGGACCGGGCGGTGACCCTGCGAGCCCTCGGAGGCCGTGACATCGCTCTGGGCGCCGGGGCGCTCCTCGGGAGCTCGGCGCGCGACGAGCTGCGCCGCTGGGTCGTGCTGGGGGCGACGTCCGATCTGGTGGACGCCCTCGCCACGACCATCGGCTTCGGCGCGCTCCCCCGGTGGCGGCGCTGGCTGGTGCTGGCGGCGTGCGCCGGGGCCGCCACCGGCGGCTTCCTGGCGGCAGCCGGCCTCGGCCAGGACGCCAGCTGACCGGCGCCGACCCCTCTGGAGGACGCCCGGCACCGTGACCGGGCCCTTCCGGGGGGACCCGATGCATGTGCCACACTGGGAGGTCTCGGTGGGCGTAGCTCAGCTGGTTAGAGCGCCAGGTTGTGGCCCTGGAGGTCGGGGGTTCAAGTCCCCTCGCTCACCCCGAAGCCGGTGACGCCGCGCCCTTGTTCGCGACGTCGCGGCGAGGCAGGTGCAGTGGGCGTTGGACCGTTCTCGGACGGACCATCACGGGCGCCGACACAGCCACCCTCCACAATGGGGTCCATGGCAGACGCGCGCCCGGCTCCCATGCTCCCCCTGCGCTGGCCCGGCCGTCCGCCCGGCGCCGCAGAGCAGCAGCGTGCAGAGCCCGACGAGCGGCCGGCCGGCCAACGGAACCTGCGGCCCGCCGAGGCCGCAGGCACGGGGATGCCGGAACCGGTGGACGTCGAGGTGCGCACGAGCACCCGGCGGCGCAAGACCGCCACCGCCTACTGGGAGTCCGGCCACATCGTGGTGGTCGTCCCCTCGCACGTACGCCGGGCCGACCGCCAGGAGCTGGTGGACTGGCTGGTGGGCCGGGTCCTCGCCAAGCGCCCGGCCGCCGTCTCCTCCGACGAGGAGCTGGCGGAGCGAGCCGCCGCCCTGGCCGACCGCTACGTGGACGGCGTCCGTCCCGCATCGATCCGGTGGGTCACCAACCAGAACAAGCGCTGGGGGTCCTGCTCCAACGCCACCGGGGACATCCGGATCTCGCACCGGCTCCGTGCGGTGCCCGAATGGGTGCTCGACGCCACCATCGTGCACGAGCTCGCCCACCTGGTCCACGCCGACCACTCGCCGCGGTTCCACGCCGTGGCCAATCGCCACCCGCGCCAGCGGGACGCGCTCATCTTCCTCGAGGGCTACTCGCTGGGACTGCGGACAACGACAGGCTGACCGGTCGGCCAGCACGGACCGGTGGCAGCACGGACCGCCCCGGCGTCACAGTCAGACGTCGAGGGGCAGCTCGACGCTCACGTTGGTGGCCTTGACCACCCCGTCGGCCAAAATCCCGGGCTCGAGCCCCAGCTCGTCGGCGGCCTCTCTCGTGATCAGGGCGACGAGCCGGTGGGGCCCTGCCTGCACCTCCACCTGGGCCGCCACGCCGTCGCGCACGACGCGGGTGACGATCCCAGGGAACCGGTTGCGCAGCGACTGCCGGCGCGTCCGATCAGGCTCCTGCCCGAGCTCGACCGCCAGCCGGGCGAGCGCGGCGCCGTCCACGCACCGGTGGCCGCCGGCGTCGGTGACGGTCTGCACCCGGCCGGCGTCCGCCCACCGCCGCATGGTGTCGGGGCTCACCCCGAGCAGCCGGGCGGCACGGCTGATCCGGTAAGCGGTCACGGCAACACGGTAGCCCGGCGGTCTCGACGGGCACGGCCCGACAGGCGTCGTCGGCCGAGCCCCACGCCCTCCGCTGCACCAGCGCGACGCCGGCAGCGCTCTTCGACGAATCTAGGTACTTTCTACAGCGGATGCGGCATGTTTTTGCCCTTTTTTGTTGCAGATGCGCCGCTACGCCGGTAAGGTCTTCGCCCATGCCGCTGCCAACGACCATGCCGCTGCCAACGACACCCGGGCGCAGGCGCGTCCGGCTCCGTCCCGCCGGAACCGCGCTCGCCGCCCTCTGCGTGGCAGCCGGCGCGCTCACGGCCGCGGTGGGCGCGCCGGCAGCGGGAGCAGCGAGGAAGCACTCGGGGGCGGTGGTCGTGCTCACCGCCGGCTCCCTCGAGACGATCATGAAGACAGCCGTCGAGACGGGGTTCCACAGGGCGACCGGCTACACGGTGACAGACATCTCCGGCGGCTCCACAGGGCTGGCGCAGGACATCAAGGGCGGCGTGCACAAGGCGGACGTGTTTTGGAGCGCGGCTCCCACATCGGACAAGGTCCTGATGGGCGCGTCCAACGGCAACTGGGTGCGGTGGTACCTCACGTTCGCCACCACGTCGCTCGTCCTCGGGTACGAGCCGTCCGACAAGTTCGCGGCCACACTCCGGTCCCAGCCGTGGTGGAAGGTCGTCACGAAGCCGGGCTTCCTGCTCGGGCGCACCAATCCGGTCACAGACCCAAAGGGGCGGCTGTCCGTCGACGCGCTGAGGAAGGCGGCGGCGCAGCACCACGACGCGGCGGTCGGCGCCATCGTGGCGAAGCAGACAACGGTGTTCACAGAGACAAGCCTGGTGGGCCGCCTCCAGGCGGGCCAGCTCGACGCTGGCCTGTTCTACGCCGTCGAGGCGTCGGCGGCGCACTTCCCGACCGTGCCGCTCACCGGCGTGTCGGAGGAGGCCGACTACACCCTCACCATCGTGGCCAAGGCTCCGCATCCGGCGGCCGCCGACGCCTTCGTCCGCTACCTGCTGTCGCCCGCCGCCAGGAAGCTGCTGGCCGAGAAGGGGCTTAAGGAGCTCGGACGGCCGAAGCTCTCTGGTAAGAAGTCCGCGGTGCCAAAGGGTCTGCGGAAGGTCATCAAGTAGTGGCCCGGGGGGCCCTGCGGAGCCCCCTCCCGTGGCTCGGGGCGCTCCTCCTCGTCTACCTGAGCGCGCCGATCGTCTACTTCCTCTACCGGCTCGCCGTCACCCCGGCCCGCGGGTTCCACGACAGCGGCCTCTTCCCGGCCTTCTGGGTCTCGATCCAGGGGGCGACCATCGCCACCGCCGTCGTCACCGTTCTCGGCGTGCCCCTGGCCTACGTCCTGGCCCGCCACCGCGGACCGCTCGTCGGGGCGCTCGGCGTGCTGGTGATGGTCCCGCTGGCCGTGCCGCCGGTCATGAGCGGCATCCTCCTCATCTACGTGGTCGGCCCCTACACGCCGATCGGACAGTTCTTCGCCGGCCACCTGACCGAGTCGCTCGTGGGCGTCGTGCTCGCCCAGACGTTCGTCTCGGCACCGTTCCTCGTCGTCACCACGCGCGCCGCCTTCAGCGCCGTCGACCCCACGCTCGGCGATGCGGCGGCGGCGCTCGGCCATGGCCAGCTGGGGCGGTTCCTCCGGGTGGCGGTGCCGGTGGCGGCGCCCGGGATCCGGGCCGGCATGGTTCTGGCCTGGTTGCGGGCGTTCGGCGAGTACGGCGCCACCGTCGTGACCGCCTACCACCCCTCGTCGCTGAACGTCTACACCTACATCCAGTTCGCCTCGACCGGCCTCCCGGGCACGGTCGCGCCGACGGCGCTCGCCCTCGGGGTGGCGGCCGTGGCGGTGGCGGTGAGCCGGCTGGTGGTCGTGCGGCGCAGGCGGCGGCGCGACCACCAGGTGGTGCCGGCACCGCGCCAGCCCGACCTTCCGGCGCCGGCGCCGCTGCGGTTCGACGTGGACCTGCGTCTCGGCCAGTTCCACCTCTCGGTCGCCCATCGTGCCGACGCCCTGCGGCTGGCCGTGCTCGGCCCGTCCGGCTCGGGCAAGTCGGCGCTCCTGCGGTGCCTCGCCGGTCTCTACGGCCCGGGGCCCGGCCCCGTGGCGTACGGCGAACACCGGGTGGAGGCGGTCCCGGTCGAGCGGCGGCGCATCGGCTACGTCGGGCAAGGGTTCGGCCTCTTTCCGCACCTCAATGTCTGGGAGCAGGTGCTGTTCGCCACCGACGCCGACCCGGGGATTGCCGCCTACTGGTTGGAGGTCTTCCATCTCACAGGACTGGAGCACCGTCTCCCGTCGGAGCTGTCCGGGGGCCAACGGCAACGCGTGGCCATCGCCCAGGCCCTCGCGCGCTCCCCAGACGTCCTGCTGCTCGACGAGCCGCTCTCGTCGCTCGACGCGCCGGTCCGGTTGCAGCTGCGCCGGGAGCTGCGGCGACTCCAGCGTGAAGCCCGCATCTCGACGGTCCTGGTCACCCACGACCCCGACGAGGCGGCCCTCCTCGCCGACGAGGTCATCGTGGTGGTGGACGGCCACGTCGCCCAGCAGGGACCGACCCCCGGCGTCTACGACCGGCCGCGCTCGCCCGCGGTCGCCGAGCTCCTCGGGGTTCGCAACGTTGCCCTCGCCTCGGTGGCGGACGACGGCCTGCTCCGGTGCGATGCCGGGATCCTGCTGCAGGCCCGGACCGCCGGCCTCGCCTCCGGCACCCGGGTGCTGTGGCGAGTCCGGCCCGCCGACGTCGCGGTGTCGCCGGCACACCAGCCGGCGCCGGGCCCGACACACGGTTCCGCCGTGCTCGAGGCCCGCCTCGACGACCTCTCCCCGTTGGGCGGGCGCGTCGATGCCCGGGTGGCGCTCGCCCCGGACCTCGTGCTCGACGCAGACGGCGACGGGCTCGACGGGCTGGCGGTCGGCGCGCCGGTCCAGGTGCGGATCGCCCCCGACGCCGTCCGCGTGTGGGCGGCGCCCGCCGGGCCCGACGACGACTCCCTCGGGCTGGCCGCCGGAGGGCCGACGGGGAGGCGGCCGGGGTAGCGTCGCCGGCGATGGAACAGACGCACGGGACAGGCGGAGCGCACGGATCGCACGGATCGCACGGCGGCGGGCCCACCTTGGAGGCCAAGGTGCTCACGGTGTCGGAGTCGGTGCACGCCGGCACGCGGCAGGACCGCTCGGGCGACGCGCTGTGCGAGCTGTTGGCGGCACACGGGTACACCGTCGTGGACCGGCGGACGGTGCCCGACGGCGTGCGGCCGGTGGCCGGCGCCCTGGCCGACATGGCGCACGGGTTCGCGGGGCTGCTCGTCTCCACCGGGGGGACCGGCTTCTCGCCTCGGGACCTCACGCCCGAGGCCACGCGGTCGGTGGTCGACCGGGAGGCGCCCGGCCTGGCCGAGGCCACCAGGGCGGCCAGCCCGCTCGGCCGCCTCTCCCGCGGGATCGCGGGCACGATCGGCGCCTGCCTGGTGGTGAACGTGCCCGGGTCCCCGGCGGGAGCGACCGAGTCGCTCGAGGCCATCGTCGACGTGGTCCCCCACGCCATCGAGCTGCTCCGCGGGGGCCGCCCGCACTGACGCCAGCGGTCAGGGCAGGGTCAGGAGCGGTCAGGGCCGGGTCAGGAGCGATCAGGGCCGGGTCATGACGTCGACCACCCCGGCCATCGCCCCGATCGTGTCGGCGGCGAGGACGTGGTCGCAGAACGGAAGGGCGGCGCCCATGCCGCCCGTCAGGGGGGCGTACCCGGGCGCGGCCAGTCGGGGGTTGAGCCAGATCACGCGGTGCGCCCGACGGGCGAGGCGCGCCATCTGGCGGCCCAGGGCGGCGGGCGGGTCGCTGTCCCAGCCGTCCGACGCCACGACCACGATGGCTCCCCGCAGGGCGTCGCCATGGCGCGAGCCGAGGAGCGTGGCGATGCTCGACGCGATCCGGGTGCCTCCGAACCGGTCGTCCACCGCCTCGGTCGCCTTGGCCACCGCCACGTCGGCGGACGTGCGGGTGAGCACGGGGGTGAGCCGGGTGAGCGAGGTGGCGAACACGAACACCTCCGCCGCCGCCGCAACGGCGGCGGCCCGCAGCAGGTGGAGGTACGCGGCGGCGAAGGGCTGCATCGACTGGCTGACGTCGCACAGCATGACGACCCGCCGCCGACGCGGCACCGGCCGGACCGTCACGAGCCGCAGGGGCTCGAACCCGCTCCGGCGGGCACGCGCCAGCGTCGGGCGGAGCGCCACCACGGTTCCCCGGGGGTGGGGCCGGCACCGACGAGAGCGCCGGCTCGGCCAGTTGGCCATGGCCCGGCAGAGCCAGTCGTCCAGCACGGCCAGCTCGCCGGGGTCGAGGTCCGAGAACGACGCGTCGGCCCGGTGCATCAGCGCGCTGGGCAACACGTCAGGGAGCGTCGGGTCGTCGCCGTCCTCGGGGTCGCAGCGCCCGCCGGTGGCGGCCGCTCGCGTCGCCCACGGCAGCCCTCCCGTCTCCTCCGGGCCCTCCGGCGCGGACACCGCCCGGGGGGCGGGACGGTTGGGCACCGTGGCGTCCTCCGACAGGCCCCGACGGCGGGCATGCGGATCGAGGGCCGGCCCGATCCCCGAAAACAGGGCGTCGAAGACGGCGTCAAAGGCCTCGAGGTCGGACGGCTGGCGGACCAGCGTGATCCGGGCCGACCAGTAGAGACCCGTGCGGTCGCAGGGCGGGCACGCGCCCAGTGCGGTCGCGAAGGACTCGGCGGCGGTCAGCCCGACCGGGACGCCGGCCTGGCGGAGGCGCGAGACGAAGGCGGCGCTGAAGGCCGCCCGGTCGACGCCGGGCAGGAGTGCTGCGCCCGAGCCGGTCATCCCGGGGCGGCCGGGGCGGCCGGGGCGGCCGGGGCGGCCGGGGCGGCCGGGGCGGCGATGTCGATCTCACCCAGCGAACCGCGCACCGCCTCGCCGTCGTCGGGCGTCTTCACCAGCGCACCCATGGTCCGCACGATGGCGTCGCCCGTGAGCTCGGCCACGCCCAGGAGGGTGAGCGCCTGGAGCCAGTCGATGGCCTCGGCCAGACCGGGTGCCTTCTCCAGGTCCCGCTGGCGGACCTGCTGCACGAAGGCGGAGGTGGAGGAGATCAGTGCCTCCCCGGCCGACGGGACCGAGCGGCGGAGGATCTCGGCCATCCGCCCCGGCGCGGGGAAGTCGATCCAGTGGTAGAGGCACCGGCGGCGGAGGGCATCGTGCAGCTCGCGGCTCCGGTTGGACGTGAGCACCACGACCGGCCGGCGGGTGGCCCGGAAGGTGCCGATCTCGGGCACGGTGACCGACGCCTCGCCCAGGAACTCGAAGAGGAGCGCCTCGAACTCGTCGTCCGCCCGGTCGATCTCGTCGATCAGCAGCACGGGTGGGACCTCGCTCCGGGCGCGCACGGCACGGAGGATCGGGCGCTCCTGGAGGAACTCCTCGGTGAACAGGTCGGCGTCGCGCAACGACTCGTGGCGGGACTCGGCCAGGCGGATGGCGAGGATCTGGCGCTGGTAGTTCCACTCGTAGAGGGCCTCGGCCGCCGTCACACCCTCGTAGCACTGGAGCCGGATGAGCTCCGACCCTCGGACCCTGGCGAGGGCCTTGGCCGCCTCCGTCTTGCCCACGCCCGGCTCGCCCTCGAGCAGGAGCGGCTGCCCGAGACCCACGGCGAGGGTCAGGGCGGTGGCCAAGCCCTCGTCAACGAGGTACCCGGCTGCGTCGAGGGCGTGCCGTAGGGCCGTCGGGTCGGGCGCGACGCCCGGGTCGGGCGCGACGCCCGGGTCGGGCAGCGCAGCCGGTGCCGGCTGACCGGCTGGCCCTGGGGCGTCGCAGGGAGCGTTCGACTGGGACGTGGCGTGCGGCATCGGCTGGGTCATCGAGTGGGCCGGCGACGGTCAGGCCACGAACGCGTCTCGACAGCCTGCGCTGCAGAACCACCGCTCCACTCCGTCCACGAGACGGTGCGGGGTGTGCGGCCCGACGACGACGACCATGCCGCAGACGGGGTCGACGGTCGTCTCCGGCCGCACGCGGGGCCGTGCTTGCGCTGCGGTCGCCGCCTCGGCGGTCGCCGCCTCCGCCGGCCCGGGTGCGCCGGCCCGGAGCACCTGGACGATCTCGGCCACGATGGAGAGCCCGATCTCGGCCGGGGAGCGGGCCTTGATGTCGAGGCCGGCCGGGGAGCGCACCCGGCGGCGCTCGGCCTCCGAGAGCCCCATCGCCTCGAGCACCGCCGCTCCCCGCCGGCGGCTGGCCACCAACCCGACGTAGGCGGCGCCGCCGTCGAGCGCGGCCCGGACGGACGCAGGCTCGTCGTGCCCGTGGGTGGCCACCACCACGGCCCGCGCCCCGTGCGGCGGACCGCCCTCCAGGGTCGGCGCGGAGCTCGCCGCAAGGCCGACCGCTGCCGCCAACCGCACCACCGCGGCGGCGATGGGCGTCTCCCCCACCACCGCCACCGCCGGTGCCGGCAAGTGGGGCTCGAGGAAGATCTCCAGGGTCCCGCCCGACAGGCAGGGATTGGCCATGACCCGCGCCCCGGGCGCGTCGGGGAACCGCGGCCCTCCGTCCGGCACCACCCGCAGGAGCACCGCCGCGCCGTCGGACAGCGCGTCCATGGCCGCCACCCGCAGCGACGTCTCCACGCACTGGCCCCCGACGAACCCCTCGATCGCTCCGTCGGCGAGCACGAAGGCGTCGTCCCCGGCGCGGGCCGGCGCCGGGGCCTGGGCCCGGACGACCGTGGCGTGCACGAAGGGCACGCCGTCGGCCACGAGCTTCGCCGCTCGCTCGGCTGACGTCAGGTCCACTGCCGGCGTGCCGACCCGCTACACCGGCGGGGAGGCCCGGCCCTGCATCGCCTCCCACACCCGGGAAGGGGTGAGCGGCATGTCGGCGTGGCGGACGCCGAAGGGCTCGAGCGCGTCGACCACCGCGTTGACCACGGCGGGCGGCGAGCCCACGGTGGCCGACTCCCCGACGCCCTTGGCCCCGATCGGATGGTGCGGCGACGGCGTGACGGTGTGGCCGGTCTCCCAGTCGGGCACCTCCAGCGCCGTCGGGATGAGGTAGTCCATGAACGACGCGCCCAGGCAGTTCCCGTCCTGGTCGAACGGGATCATCTCCATGAGCGCCATGCCCACGCCGTCGGTCAGCCCTCCGTGCACCTGCCCCTCGATGATCATGGGGTTGATGCGGGTCCCGCAGTCGTCCACCGCCACGAACCGGCGCACCTTGACCGCGCCGGTCCCCGGGTCCACGTCCACCACGCAGATGTAGGCGCCGAACGGGTAGGTGAGGTTCTCCGGGTTGTAGCAGACCTGCGCCTCGAGCCCGCCCTCGATCCCCTCGGGCAGGTCACCGGCCCCGTAGGCCCGGAACGCCACGTCTTGGATCGTGACGCGGGCCGTCGGGTCGCCGCGGACGTGGAAGGCCCCCTTGTCCCACTCGAGGTCGGCCACGGAGACCTCGAGCATCCCCGAGGCGATGATCCGCGCCTTGTCGCGGACCTTCCGGGCGACGAGCGCCGCTGCCGCCCCCGACACCGGGGTCGAGCGGCTGCCGTAGGTCCCGAGGCCGAAGGGGGTGTTGTCGGTGTCGCCGTGGACCACCTCGATGTCGGCCGGTGGGATCCCGAGCTCCTCGGCGACGATCTGGGCGAACGTCGTCTCGTGCCCCTGGCCCTGCGTCTGCACCGAGAGCCGGAGGACCCCCTTGCCCGTCGGGTGCACGGTCAGCTCGCACCCGTCGGCCATCCCGAGGCCGAGGATGTCCATGTCCTTGCGGGGCCCGGCCCCCACCGCCTCGGTGAAGAAGGCGACCCCGATCCCCATCAGCTCCCCGCGGGCCCGGCGCTCGGCCTGCTCGCGCCGCAGCCCCTCGTAGTCGGCCAGCTCCATGGCGAGGCGCATGGCCCGTTCGTACTCGCCCGAGTCGTAGACCCATCCCGTCTTGGTGGTGTACGGGAACTGGTCCGGCTGGATGAAGTTGCGGAGACGCAGCTCGACGGGGTCGATCCCCAGCTCGTCGGCCAGGCAGTCGACGATGCGCTCGACCAGGTAGACGGCCTCGGTGATCCGGAACGAGCAGGCGTAGGCGACGCCGCCGGGGGCCTTGTTGGTGTAGACGGCGGTCATCGAGCAGTAGGCGGCCTCGAGGTCGTAGCTGCCGGTGAACACGCCGAAGAACCCGGCCGGGTACTTGACCGGGGCGGCGGTGCCGTTGAAGGCGCCATGGTCCGCCAACACGTGGGTGCGGATGGCGCGGATCTTGCCGTCACGGGAGGCGGCGATCTCTCCCCGCATGATGTAGTCGCGGGCGAAGCCGGTGCTCGAGAGGTTCTCCGACCGGTCCTCCATCCACTTGACCGGCTTGCCCACCACCAGCGACGCCACGATGGCGCAGACGTACCCGGGGTAGATCGGCACCTTGTTCCCGAAGCCGCCGCCGATGTCGGGGGAGACGACGCGGATCTTGTGCTCGGGCAGCCCGGCCACCAGCGCGTAGAGGGTGCGGTGGGCGTGCGGTGCCTGCGAGGTGGTCCACAGCGTGAGCTTCCCGTCGACGCGGTCGTAGTCCGCCACGCACCCGCAGGTCTCCATGGGCGCGGGGTGCACGCGGGGGTACACGAGATCCTGGGTCACCACCACCTCGGCGTCGGCGAACACGGCGTCGGTCGCGGCCGCGTCTCCCGTCTCCCAGTCGAAGCAGTGGTTGTCGGCCTTGCCCTCCAGGTCGTCCCGGATGACGGGCGCTCCCGGGTCGAGGGCGTGGCGGGCGTCGATCACCGGCTCGAGCACGTCGTACTGCACGTCGATCAGCTCGACGGCGTCGCGGGCCGTGTACCGGTCCTCGGCCACCACGAACGCCACCTCCTGGCCCTGGAAACGCACCTTGTCGGTGGCCAGCACCGCTTGGACGTCCCCCGAGAGGGTGGGCATCCACGCCAGCCCCTTGGCCGCCAGGTCCGCACCCGTCACCACCGCCTTCACCTTGGGCAGGGCGGCGGCGGCCGACGTGTCGACCGACACGATCCGGGCGTGGGCGAGCGGCGAGCGCAGGATCGCCAGGTGCAGCATGCCGGGCAGCTGGATGTCGTCGCAGTAGTGGCCGCGCCCGCGGATGAACCGGGGGTCCTCCTTGCGCAGCATGCGCCCGTAGCCGACCGGCTTCTGGTCGTTGTCGACGAACCCCTCGAGTGGTCGCTCCTCGAGCGTGGTCATGACGGCGCTCCCGCCGTGACGGGCTCGCCCGCCCCCTCGGCACCCTCGACCGGCCCACTGCCGGCCTCGGCCGCCTGGCGGGCCTCGAACGCCGCCGCCCACCGGATGGACCGGACGATGGTGGCGTAGCCGGTGCAGCGGCAGATCTGCCCCGAGATGGCGTCCCGGATCTCGCCCTCCGTGGGTGAGGGGTTCCGGTCGAGGAGGGCACGGGCGGTCATGAGCATCCCCGGGGTGCAGAAGCCGCACTGGAGCCCGTGGCACTCCATGAACCCTTGCTGGACCGGGTCGAGCTCGCCGTCCTGCTCGAGGCCCTCGACCGTGCGGACCTCGTGCCCGCCGGCCATGGCCGCGAGCACCGTGCAGGACTTGACGGGCTCGCCGTCCAGCCACACCACGCACGTGCCGCAGTTGGAGGTGTCGCAGCCCCAGTGGGTGCCCGTGAGGCCCAAGACGTCCCGCAGGAAGTGCACCAGCAGGATCCGGGGCTCCACGTCGGCCTCGAGCTCCTCGCCGTTGACGCGCATCGCGACGTGCATGCTCAACGGCCCTCCTCTCCGATCCGCTCGACGGCGCGCCGCAAGGCGCGCCTGGTCAGCTCGCTCGCCAGGTGGCGCTTGTACTCCTCGCTGCCGCGCAGGTCGGCCGCCGGGCGGCAGTGGGCGGCGGCCAGCTCGCCGGCCCGTGCGAGCACGTCGTCGGTCGGCTCCTGGCCGCGCAAGAAGTCGGAGACGGCGCCGATGCCGGTGGTGTCGGGGCCGACGGCGGCCAGCCCGACGCGCGCCTCGGCGATCGCGCTCCCCTCCATCCACACCGCCGCCCCCGCCGACACGACCGCCCAGTCCCCGGCGCGCCGCTCCACCTTCTCGTAGGCGCTCGACCCGTTGGGCCGGAGCGGGATGCGCACTTCCACCAGCAGCTCGCCGGTCCCGACGGCCGTCTCGAACGGGCCACGGTAGAACTCCGCCATCGGGACGGTCCGGGTGCCGCCTCTGCCCTGGACCACGCAGTGCGCCCCCAGGGTCGTGCAGACGGCCGAGAGGTCCTCCGCCGGGTCCGCCTGGCACAAGGACCCGCCGAGGGTGCCACGGTTGCGCACCACCGGGTCGGCGATCACCCGCTCGGCGTCCCGGAAGATGGGGAGGGCCCGAGCCAGGGAGTCGGACTCGAGCAGCTCACGGTGGCGGGTCATGGCACCGAGCCGGACCTCGCTCTCCTCCACCCGGATGTAGCCGAGCTCGCCGGCGAGGTCGTTGATGTCCACGAC
>JAJYVT010000015.1 GCA_021791845.1 Actinomycetes bacterium
GCAGCACGACTGCAGGAGGCACAGGATGAACACTGCGCTGTAGCCGGCGGTGGCGATGAAGTTGGTGAAGTTCAGTAAGCCGAGCAGGTGCACGCCGGGAAGGGTCCTCGTGGCGAGTGGATTGGCTGGTTCCGCCGGACGAGTCGAACGGTCCACCGTGACGGGTGCGGACGGTCCACCCCCAACGGAGCGGCCGGAGACGCTCCAGATACGCAGCCCGGGGCCCGGAGACTCAACAGGCGCTCCGGCAGAACAGCGCCTTCACCAGCCCGCCCTGGCCGTAGACGATCTGGTACAACCACCCGGAGACGCCGGTGGGGTCGACACCGCTGTACGCGACATGGCCCGGGTAGTAGTGCTCCAGGTACAGGCGGGCACGGACCACCTGCGTGGTCCCGGCCACCACCACCAACCGGCTCCAGCCGTGCGACCGGGCGAGTCGTGCGATGACCCGAGCCTCCCCCCGCGTGCTGGCGGGGTGCGGGACGAAGCACAGGACCCGGAGACCGGATGGCGGGGCGGGGCAGGTCGAGTACGGCGGCCACGACACGGCCACTGTGCGGACGTGGTCGGCACGAGCAACGGCAAAGCCGCGCGCGTCCCGATCGCCGAACCCGTCGAGGACGACGACCGCCTGCGGGCGGGCAACCGCCCCCATTGTGGGTTCGACGAAGAATGCGACGGTCACGGCGAGGTACCCCGCCGCCAGCACCGCCACGGCGGCAAGGAGGGCACGGCGGCGGCGCACTCTCGAGCCCCGGCGTCGCTCCGTCGGGGGCGCACCTCGGCCCGCGTGCCGACGGAGCCGGCTCTCTCGTGACTGGAACGTGCGGGGCATGGGTGATGGCGGGCGCGGGACGAGACGCCTCGCCCGAACGGAGGCCGGGTCCTGGTGCGCAGATACGTCGAGGCGCCGGTCCGGTAGGCTCTACGCCTGCCGAACCAAGTGCCACCTCACCCCCGCGAGCCCTCTGGGCTCCTCCAGAAACCCGGGGGTCTTCAGGGTCGCTCGGGCCGGCGAAGGGCCCGAGAGGAGAAAAGTCCAGGTCAGAGGGTCGAAGTACACACGGGCTGTGGCGCAGCTTGGTTAGCGCGCTTGACTGGGGGTCAAGAGGTCGCGGGTTCAAGTCCCGCCAGCCCGACCACGAGGTCCAGGTAAACACCTCGACATCTTGCAGAAGCAGGGCAGACGCCCGGCGAAGATCGGCTGACTTCTCCCATCCTTCTGCCAGCGGGGCTCAGGCCCTGCGGGTTATGTCGTCGCCCCGAGGTAGGCGCGTGTGCCGTAGGCGATGCCCACCGCCGCGTTCACGTTTGTGACCTTCACGGTGCCCCGCGTCGATGTGACCGAGGCGACCATGGCGACGTGCTGGGCCTGCTTGGTCGACGAGTACGGCGCGTGGCTTCGCCTCCATGAGTATGAGGGTGTGACCCCCCCTTCACATGGGACTCATGGGGGAGTTGTTCCGCGCGAAGTTGGAGGAGTGGAGCAACGGCCAGGGGCCGCCCCCCTCAGCTGGCAAGCCTGAGACGCTCTGAGCGCATCTGGCGCCGCTCTCGGCCCGAGGTGCCCCCGATGGGTCTCAAGCCGTGTCTTCGGTGTCGTCACCTAGCGACGCGGCAAGGTTTGAGAAGTGGCCCGGGCCGTGCCGAACGACCTTGCCCCTGGCGACCTGGTCGAGCCCCTCCTCGAGCGACTCCCGAGCACGTGGGTTCCGTAGGAAGGCAAGCTCGCGCTCCGAGATCGACACGACCGGCGTCAGAAGGTAGTCACCGTCGGCGAGCTTCGTGATCCGGAACCGGCGCTGGTCGTCCTCAACGATGCGGGCGAGAGGGAGCCGCTGCCGGGAGTCCAGTTCCACTTCCTTTGGGATTGCCATACCTCAAAGTATACGGACAACGTATCGTTGTGTCAACGTACACACTGAGCCATTTGCACCAGTGGTACACTTTTATGCTAGCTTGAAGGCGTGGCGCACACGCTCACCCTCGCGCAGAAGGTCGACGACCTCGTGGCGGAGCTTTCTCGTCGTGACCAGCGGAAACACCGCAAAGTGGTGAAGTGCCTGGCGTTGTTGGAGCAAGACCCGTCGTACCCCAGTCTCAACAGTCACCCCTACCAGACGTTCAAGGGTCCGAACGGCGAACCCGTCTACGAGTCGTACGTCGAGCAGCACACGCCGGGGGCCTGGAGGGTGTGGTGGTTCTACGGGCCGGCGAATGGCGAGATCACCGTCGTGGATCTGGGACCTCACCCGTAGGGCGACGCCGTTCTGCGCCTCACCGGGTGCAAATCCCGGCAGCCCGACCACGAAGGGGCACGTCAGAGGCTCCGCCGGCGGCGAACGACGCCGGCGTCCCGGACCCGTTGCGCTCAGCTCCCCGACTCGAGCGCCGTGGACGCGGCGCTCGTCGCCCCGGCCCGCACGAGGTACCAGGTCCCGCCGAACGCCACGATCCCCTCGCCGTTCGCCTGCTTCGGCCCCGCGTCACCCGCGTACGTGTAGAGGCGGTAGCCGTTGTACGTGACCTGTCGGCCACCCCCGAGAGGCGCGAGCCCGAGCGTGCCCCGAACGCCCGGACCGCCTCGTGGGTCCCGCACCGATGGCGCGGCGAGGAGCGGCGGCCAGATCGACAGGCAGCCGCCGCGACAGGGGACTTGGGCGCCACCGCGGGAGCTCAGCAGGTACAGCGTGTGCCCGTGCGCCGTCACCAGGACGCTGCCGTAGCGGGGGATCGTCACCGTGCCGACGAGGTCTGCACCGGTGGCGGTGGCGATCCCGCCGTTCGGCGAGGCCAGCGCGAGCGTGACGGCGAAGGCAACCGCCGCCGCCAGCGCGACCGGCGCCACGACCATGCGGGGGGCCAGGGATGCGACCGGCCTCCGGAGGCTGACGGGCCCGGGCGCCGACACGCCGAGGGACCCGAGGATCGAGAAGGCGACGATGTCCATCAGTCCCGCCGCGACACCGGCCGCCGTCACCACCTCGTGGAACCCGAAGAGACCCACGCTCAGGCTGAGCAGGTAGCCGCCCAACGTGGCGAGCGCGAAGAGCGCTCCGCCCAAGGAGACGACGGGAAGCGGCGTCACCAGCACCACGGCCCCGATGGCGAACGAGACGGCTGCCTGCAACACGAACAGCGTCCCGATCGTCGGGATGTGCCCGTAGCCGCCGGCAACGCTCAATTCCAGATGCTCGGCGCCCGTGGCGACGAGGAACAGCGCGCCGGCGACCCGCAGCGCCAGCCGCCCGGCCCTGCCTGCTCCTCCGGCGTGAGGGCCGCTCTCGCGGCGCGGTCCCGGCGTGCGCGGGACCCGAAGGCCGGGCATGCCCACGTCCTACTACCGGTGGGGCGGATCGCGGCCGCGGCGTGCTCCGAGGACCACCCGCCGCTGACGCGGTGAGCCCGTCAGCGCGAGGAAGAAGAGCCCGCCCGTTGCATGCACGAACCGACGATCGACCTGCGTCGCCGCCGCCAGCAGGGCGCGCGCCGTGCGCCCCTGCTCACCAGGACGGCCAGCCGGCAGGCAGGCTGCCCCGGACCGACCCTTCGGTCGCCCCGCCCGGCGCGCCGAGGGTTTGGAGCAGCTGCGAGAAGTTCTCGCCGTACGCGGTGGATGTGGATGTGTTCCATTGGCCGGTGGCAGCGGCGTTTCCGTCCCCGGGCGGTTGCGCCCAGCCGGTCTCGAGCCCCGGGGGGCCGCCGACGAGTGTGCCGACGACCGTTGTGGGGGTGACCTGCTGACCGACCTGCACTCGGGGGACCACGTTCTCGGCCACGTAGACGATGTCCCCTGCGGCCGGGCCGCCGGACAGCCGATAGGTGATGAAGGCACCGCCCGGCCAGCCTGCGTTCGTGGTGTTGAGGACCGTCCCGTCCCCGATGGCGTAGACGGGCCCGCTCCCGCCGTAGTCCACGCCCTGGTCGATGCGCTCGGGCGAGAGGTTGCTCACCGCCCGCAGCGGGTTGCCGTAGCCGGTGCCGGCGCTCGGTGGCGCTGACGGCGGTGCCGGTGCGGAAGGCGGAGGTGCGGGCGTGGACACCGCCGATGCGGCCGCCACGGCCGCCGTGCCCGAGGGGATGGTGAGCACCTGGCCTGCGTCGATGAGGTTGGGGTCGGCGATCCCGTTGGCACCGGCGATCGCCCCGACGGTCGTGCCGAAGCGGGCGGCGATGGCCGACAGGGTGTCGCCGGGCTGGACCCGGTAGGTGGTCGGGGTGGCCGCCGGTGCCGCCGATGCGGCCGCCACGGCCGCCGTGCCCGAGGGGATGGTGAGCACCTGGCCGGCGTCGATGAGGTTGGGGTCGGCGATCCCGTTGGCGCCGGCGATCGCCCCGACGGTCGTGCCGAAGCGGGCGGCGATGGCCGACAGGGTGTCGCCGGGCTGGACCCGGTAGGTGGCCGGGGTGGCCGAGGGGGCCGCCGGTGCGGGCGTGGACACCGCCGATGCGGCCGCCACGGCCGCCGTGCCCGAGGGGATGGTGAGCACCTGGCCGGCGTCGATGAGGTTGGGGTCGGCGATCCCGTTGGCGCCGGCGATCGCCCCGACGGTCGTGCCGAAGCGGGCGGCGATGGCCGACAGGGTGTCGCCGGGCTGGACCCGGTAGGTGGCCGAGGGGGCCGGCGTCGGGGTTGTGACGACGGCGTCGTCCAGGGTCGCACGGGCCGCCACCGTCTGGACGCTCGCGGTGACGCTCGCGGTGGACGCCGCCCCGGCGGTCGCCGCGACGAACCCGGTGGTCGAGGCCGTGGCGAGGGCCGTGAGGGCCACGGTGCGGACGGAGCGCCGCCCCAGGTAGGCGATGAGCGCGGTGGTGAGGGCGAGGAGGTGGCGTCGCAGCCAGCCACTCGACGACCCGGCCGCCAGGTAGCTCGCCAGGCCGAGCAGCCCGTTGTAGGCGGCCCCGGCAACACCCGCCCACAGCACCTGCGTGACCGTCCAACGGTCGAGGAGATGCCGGCGGGAGCGTGCAGTGCCGGCGGGTGCCGAGACTCGCAGCGCGTCGAGGGTGCCGGGCGGGTCCATGGTGACCGCGCCCGCCGCGGCCGCCGGCATCCACGCGGCCAGGTCGTCCTCCGACCAGCCCGGAAGGGCGGCGGCGAGCAAGCCGGGCTCTTGGGACCGCCGTCGCAGCCGGTGCAGTTGGAGGACGTACACCGCGAGCAGGGCGGCGCAGAGCACGCCGACCACCAGGACGGGGACCGACCCGGCGGCGGCGCCCGTGGTCGTCATCGCGGCCGCGCCCCCGGCGAGCGTGCCGAACGCTCGCCTGCGACGGCGCAGGCGACGGGCCACGTGCGGGACCGGGCCGGAGAGCTCTCCGGTGACCTCCGGGACCTGCTGCGGACGGATCATCGAGTCGACGGTCATGGCTCCCTCCAACCTGCGTGCTGCGTCCAGCCACTGCGCCATGGGTTCACGCGATCCCGCCCGACCCGACCCGGCGGCGTCGAGCAGTGTACGCAGTGCCCTTGCACCGCCGCGTGCCCGCGCCGCCCGTTCGGCGGCCCGTCGAGCCCTTTGTTTCCGTTTCCCGACGTGGGGTCGTGGAGCCTCGTCACCGGGTGCGACCCAGTCACGCTGGAGCGCCAAGACGGGTGGCTTCGCGGGGCGGAACCTGCCACGGACCGCGAGGACCTGATTGCTACGATTCGGCGACGATTCAAAGGATCGGGCCATCACGGACTGGAGGGCGATGGCCCGCCGTCCGTTCGTCCGCACGTACGATTCCGTTGGAGGAACGGTTGGTGAAGCTGCTGCAGCGGCAGAGGCAGGCTCCACCTGCTTCTCCGGCACCTGCAACCGGATCGGGGCTCACGGTCTCGTCGCTCCTCTGCGGAACGGGCGCGGTCGAACCTCCACGACGGCGACCACAAGCGGCACAACTGGCCGCGTGAACGTACGCAGCCGTCAGACGCATGGGACAGAGGACATATCGCAACCGCAAGAGGCAGATCGCCCAACGACGGATCGTCGTCGGCTCGATCGCGGTCGTCCTCGCGGCCATCGTCTCGGTCGGCGTGTGGTACGCCGTCGCTCGGCGCCCCAACCTCGCCGAGGAGAGCACCACCACGACCACGAGCACGGTCGATCCGTCCACGACGGCAACGACCGCCCCGGCCACCACCACGACGACCACCCAGCCCACGAAGACAGTGGGGGCGTTCCCCGTGGCCACCGCCCACCTCACACTGGTGGAGAACCCGGGGCCGGCGCAGCGCCCATTGCCGACCACCATCTGGTACCCCCAGACCGGCGGGCAACGTCCGCTGCTCGTGTTCTCCCAGGGGTTCTGGGAGCCGGTGTCCGCCTACGAGGTGCTCCTCACCGATTGGGCGTCGGCCGGGTTCGTGGTCGCCGCGCCGACCTATCCCCACACCAACCCGCCGCCGCACCCGGGCACACCGTCCACACCGACAGGCACAGACCCCCACGATGCGAGCGACATCGTGAACCACCCGGCGGACCTGCGCTTCGTCATCGCGTCGGTGCTGGCTGAAGCCAACCAGCCGGGCAACCTGATCTCGGGCCGCGTCGACGCCACAGAGGTCGGCCTCGTCGGGCACTCCGACGGGGGCGACGTGAGCCTGGCCGTGGCCGCCGACTCCGCCGATTTCACACCCAAGGTCAAGGCGGTGGCCGTCCTGTCCGGCGCCGAGCTCCCCAGCTACTTCGGCGGGTCCTACTTCTCGCCGTCGGTTCCCGCCGTCCCCCTGCTCGCCGTCCAGAGCAGGACAGACACGGTGAGCTATCCCTCGTGCAGCGTGCAGCTCTACAACGGCGCGCCGCAGCCGAAGTGGTACCTGCAGCTCTCGGGGTTCAGCCATCTCGGCGGCTACCTGACACCTCCGTCCCGCACAGTGGTGGCCCGGGTGGTGACCCGCTTCTTCGACGCCGAGCTCGCGCACCGCTCCTCGGCCATGACAGGCATCGCCGCCGTGGCGAACACGACCTTCTCGTCCATCTCGAACGGACCGACGGCGCCGGCGCAGCCGGGCCCGCCCGACTGCGACGCCACACCCTGAGAACCCCGACACGCCGGGGGTGGCTCGGGCGGGGGGGTGATCCGGAGGATGGGAAGGGGGGCGGCGGGCGTCAGCCTCCGGTCTCCGGCGCCGACGGCACGGCCCGGGCCACGACGGCCTCTTGCAGCGGCCGCCGCCTCAGGTGCGGCGGGACAGTCCGGCCGCGGCGGCCGCCGTCCCCCGGGTGAGCCATCCGAGCCTGGCCGCCAGGTCCCCGTCGGGGTCCGCCATGCTGCTCGCCAGGTGGACCACCACATCCGCGCCGGGCATGCGGTTGGCGAGCCAGGAGCCGTGGCCCGGGGGCACGAGCACGTCGGCCTGCCCGAACTCGAGGCGCACGGGCGCCACGATGGACGCGGGATCGAAGCCCCACGGCAGCACGAAGGCCAGGTCGTCGTCCACCCATCCCCAGACGCCGTTGCGCGTCCGCTCGAAGGTGGAACGACGGATGGTCTCGGAGAAGTCGGGGCGGGCCAGCACCCACCGGTCGCCCTCGGGCAGGCCGTACCCCTCGAGGACCCGGGACGGGTCGACGAGGACCGCTCTGCGGATCCTGCGATCCTCCTCCCGCAGGCGGTCGGCCAGCTGGTCCTCGCCCCGGAGCGCCGCCTGCAGCTCCTCCACGTTGCGCGGGTCCATCCCGACGAACCAGTCGTCGCCGAGCGCGTCGTAGGGGGCCACGCAGCGGACGCACAGTGCCCGCGTCACCCGGTCCGGCAACCGTGCGGCCACGGCCAGCGCATGCGGACCTCCACCCGCCATGCCCCAGACGGCGAACCGGTCGAGCGACAGGGCGTCGGCGACGGCCGCCACGTCCGGGGCGCACTCGACCACGCGCCGGCCCCGGTGCCGGTGCGAGCCTCCGTACCCGGGGCGGTCGTAGGTGACGAGGCGGACCCCGAGGGAGCGCACGAGCTCGTCGTTCGGGTGGCGGTCCAGCCGGCACCCCGGCGTCCCGTGAAGGAGGACGACGGGGACGCCGCCGGGATCGCCCCATTCGGCGGCCATGAGCGTGCGCCCGCCACGGGTGGTCACGGCCCGGGCGCTCCGGTCGCCGGGCGGCCCGCCGGCCGCGTCGCCGGGCGGCCCGCCGGCCGCGTCGCCGGCCCTGGGCCCGCCGCGATCCTCCGGCGCACCCCCCGGCCGGGTCACTCCAGGCTCCGCCGGACCCGGCGGACGAGGCGCTCCCGCAGCTCGTGGACGTGGCGGCGGCTGACGGGAAGCTCCTGGTCGCCCAGGTGCACGGAGCTGTGGGCGCCGTCGGTCCGCAGCTCGGTGATGTCGGACACCGAGACGAGATAACTGCGGTGCACTCGCACGAACGAGTCGGACCACTCCTCCTCGAGCGTCGCCATCGGCGTTCGGAGCAGGTAGCTGGCGCCGTCGCGCAGGTGCAGCCGGACGTAGTCCCCGGCTGACTCCACCCATTGGACGCCGGCGCGGGGGACCAGCAGGGTGCGCGACCCCGCGTCCACGGCGATCACCTCGCCGGCGGGTCGACCGGCCTCCGGCGACGGGTCGGCGGGCGCATGGGCGCGTCGCTCCACCCGTCGGAGCACCTGCTCCAGGTGCTCGGCGTCCACCGGCTTCAGCAGGTAGCCGGCGGCGCCCACCTCGAAGGCCTCGAGGGCGTGGTTCTCGTGGGCGGTCACGAAGACGACGGCCGGCGGTGTGGCGAACCGGTTGAGCACATGGGCGAGCTCGAGACCGTCGAGCCCCGGCATCCGGATGTCCAGGAGCACGACGTCGAACGCCTCGTCGCGCAGGCGACGCAGACCCTCGGTGGCACTGCTCGCCACGGCCACCCTCCCCACGAGGGGGCTCCGCTCGAGGAGGTAGGACAGCTCGTCGAGCGCCGGACCCTCGTCGTCGACGGCGAGGATGGCGAGCCCCGTCACGAGAGCACCACTCCGGGGTGGCGCTTGGGGATCCGCAGGGTCACCGTCGTGCCGAGGCCCAAGGCGCTTCGGATGCGCAGCCCGTAGTCCTCCCCGAACACCGCCCGGAGGCGCTCGTCCACGTTGTGCAGGCCGACCGCCTCGCTCGGGTCGCTGCCCGACAGGACCCCCACCAACCGGACCGGGTCGGCACCGACGCCGTCGTCCTCGATCCGGACCCCCGCCTCGGAGCCCTCGTCGGTGATGGCGATGGAGAGCGTCCCCGGGCGCTCGCTCGGCTCGAGCCCGTGGCGGACTGCGTTCTCCACCAGGGGCTGGATGACGAGCGAGGGGAGCACCACGCCCAGCACGCCGGGCGCCACCCGCACCGACACCGACATCCGGTCGCCGAAGCGCGCCCGCTCGAGGTCCAGGTAGCTGTCCACCAGCCGCAGCTCGTCGGCCATGGTGACGAACTGGCCGTGGCTGCGGAAGCTGTAGCGGGTGAAGTCGGCGAACACCACGAGGAGCTCGCGCGCCCGCTCGGGATCGGTTCGGATGAACGACTCGATGGCGGTCAGGGCGTTGTACACGAAGTGCGGCGCGATCTGGGCCCGGAGGAAGCGCAGCTCCGCTTGGTCCGCCCGGCTGCGTTCGCGCTCCAGCTGGGCCAGCTCCAGCTGGGTCGAGACGAACCCTCCGACCTCCGTCGCCAGCCGGGAGAGCGCGCTCGGCCCCACGGGCGAGACCGTCGCCAGCGCGCCGACCACCTCGCCGTCGACGCGCAACGGCACGACCACGCCGGCCTGGAGGGAGCACATCGTGTCGCCGCACGCCAGCTGGCGGCTCGTGAGCACCTGGGGCCTGCCGGTGGCGAGCGTCGACAGCACGGAAGGCTCCAACAGGTCGAAGTGCACCTGGTCGACGTCTTCGACCGCCACCGTCCCGCTGCGGTCGGCCAGGACCACCCCGGCGCCGAGCAGCCGGCGCAGGTGGGGCGCGGCGTGCCGGGCCCCCTCCCTCGTGAGGCCGTTGCGCAAGGCCGGCGCCGCACGGCTGGCCATGTGGAGGGTCTCGTAGGTGGTCCGATGGGACGGGGCGCCCAGGCGTCGGCTGCCCCGGAAGGCGAACCAGGCAACCGCGGCGCACAGGAGGACCCCGCCGGCCAACGCGAACCAGACTCCCTCGTCCAACAGCCACCCCCGGCGGGTCCCGCGGTTGGCGCCGCCCGGCCTGCCGACGGCAGTCTTCCACAGGCGCGGGGGCTCGGCACCGGACGCCCGCCGCTGGTCGCACACGACGAACCGCTCGTCGGCCCAGGGAAACCGTTCGGCGATGGAACTACACCTCTCGGCGATCGCACCCGCAGCGATCCTTGCGTCTCCACCTGCCGTTTTGCATGATCCAACTGCCGGGGGCGCGGAAAGAGCGCGGCCTCGAGCCGGGACCGTGCGGACGGGACCGAGACGTGGTCGCATTCATCGCCAAGCCCGCCGTCTGCGGCGGGAGGGAGGGGCAACAAGATGGCAACGACCTTCGAGGCGGCACGCAACGTGCAGCAGACGGAGATCATCGGCACGCCGGGGCCGGCAGACCCGGCTCCGCTCGGGCTCGCCGGCTTCGCGCTGACGACGTTCCTTCTGTCGCTGGCGAACGCCGGAGTCCTCTCGGGCGGCGGCAACGAGTGGCTGGGGTACGCCTTCGCCTACGGCGGGCTGTGCCAGCTCCTGGCCGGCATGTGGGAGTTCCGGAACCGCAACGTCTTCGGCGCGACCGCCTTCTCCACCTACGGCGGGTTCTGGATCGGCCTCGCCATCTGGTTCTTGACGGTGGCACCGATGAAGGGCGAGACAATCGGCAACGACCTGGGCTGGATCCTGCTGGCGTTCTTCATCTTCAACACCTACATGCTCCTGTGGAGCGTGTTCGTGAACAAGGCCGTGCTCGTCGTCTTCTTCACCTTGGAGCTCACCGAGCTGATCCTCTTCATCGGGAACTTCGCCTCCAACACCACCTTGGTCAAGGCAGGCGGCGCCATCGGCATCCTCACCGCCGCCTGCGCCTGGTACACCTCGGCGGCGGGCGTGGTGAACGGGATGGCGGGACGCCACGTCCTGCCGGTTGGAAAGCCCATGAGCTTCCCGGCGGCCCGGAGCGCCATCAACTAGGCGCCATCAACCAGACCCGACTGCTAGACAGGACTCCATGATGGCTCAGCAAGACGCTGCCGGCGGCCAGGAGCAGGCGCTCTCCGCCCTCCTGCACGAGACCCGGCGCTTCGACCCACCCCCCGAGCTGGCGGCCCGCGCCAACGCGCAGGCCTCGATCTACGAGGAGGCCGCGGCCGATCCGGCCGGGTGGTGGGCGGAGCAGGCCCGCCGGCTGGACTGGGAGACCCCGTTCACGGAGGTCCTGGACTGGAACCTCCCCGATGCCCGGTGGTTCTACGACGGCAAGCTGAACGCGTCGGTGAACTGCGTGGACCGCCACGTCGCCGCGGGCAAGGGCGACAAGGTGGCCTTCCACTGGGTGGGGGAGCCCGAAGGCGACACCCGGACGATCACCTACGCCGACCTCCTGGAGATGGTGTGCAAGGCGGCCAACGCCCTCACCGACCTCGGGGTGTCCGCTGGCGACCGGGTGGCGATCTACATGCCGATGATCCCCGAGGCGGTGGTGGCGATGCTGGCCTGTGCCCGCATCGGCGCCCCGCACTCGGTGGTCTTCGGCGGGTTCTCCGCCGAGGCGCTGTCCTCGCGGATCCTCGACGCCGACTGCCGCACGGTCATCACGGCCGACGGCGGGTACCGCCGGGGTGCGCCCTCGGCCCTCAAGCCCCACGTGGACGAGGCGCTCGAGCAGTGCCCGACAGTCTCCACCGTGCTGTGCGTGCGCCGCACCGGCCAGGAGGTCGAGTGGACCGAGGGCAGGGACCACTGGTGGCACGACGTCGTCGATTCCGCCTCCTCCACCCACGAGGCCGCGGCGTTCGACGCCGAGCACCCGCTGTACCTCATGTACACGTCGGGCACCACGGCCAAGCCCAAGGGGATCCTGCACACGACGGGCGGCTACCTGACCCACGTCGCGGCCACCCATCGGCTGATCTTCGACGTCAAGCCGGACGAGGATGTCTTCTGGACGGCGGCCGACATCGGCTGGGTGACTGGCCACAGCTACATCGTGTACGGCCCGCTGGCCAACGGCACGACCTCCGTCATGTACGAGGGCACGCCCACAGCGGGCGGGCGGGACCGGTGGTGGCGCATCGTCGAGGACTACAAGGTCACGATCCTCTACACCGCCCCGACCACCATCCGCACCCTCATGAAGTGGGGCGAGGACCTGCCCGCCGGCCACGACCTCTCGTCGCTCCGTGTGCTCGGCAGCGTGGGGGAGCCGATCAACCCCGAGGCGTGGATGTGGTACCGCAAGAACGTCGGCCGCACACGCTGCCCCATCGTGGACACCTGGTGGCAGACCGAGACCGGCGGCATCCTCATCACGCCCCTTCCCGGGATCACCTCGACCAAGCCCGGTGCGGCGATGCGGCCATTCCCGGGCATCAGCGCCGACGTGGTGGACAACGACGGGCGTCCGGTCGGCAACGGCGAGGGCGGCTACCTGGTCATCACCCAGCCCTGGCCGGGAATGCTCCGGGGCATCTGGGGCGACCACGACCGCTACGTCCAGACGTACTGGTCCCGGTTCCCCGGCATGTACTTCGCCGGTGACGGGGCCAAGAAGGACGACGACGGCGACCTCTGGCTCCTCGGACGCGTCGACGACGTCATGAACATCTCGGGCCACCGCATCTCGACCACCGAGGTGGAGCACGCGCTGGTCGGCCACCCCTCGGTCGCCGAGGCGGCGGTGGTCGGGGCGTCGGACGAGACGACCGGCCAGGCCATCGTGGCCTTCGTGACGGTGAAGGGGAACGTGGCGGTGGAGGACGAGAGCGCCACCGAGGCGCTCGTGGCCGAGCTTCGCCAGACGGTCGCCACCACGATCGGCCCCATCGCCCGCCCCCGCCAGATCCTCCTCACCCCGGAGCTGCCGAAGACCAGGAGCGGGAAGATCATGCGGCGGCTGCTGCGGGACGTGGCGGAGCACCGCGAGCTGGGCGACGTCACCACCCTCATGGACCCGACCGTGGTCAACATGATCGGCGAGAAGATGCGGGAGGGCGAGGACGAGACCTAGTCGCCGAGGGCGAGCCGGGCGGGGCCGACGCGCCCCTGCCTGCAGCGGGCCGCGCGTGCCGAGCACCGGATGTCGCTCGGAGCGCCCGGCCCCCGCCTAACATCTGGTATGTGGCGGTGATCCAGGCTCGGCGATGCCCAGGAGCTGGCGCGCCGTGACGGCCAGCGTCTCCGTCTCCCGGACAGAGCTGGTCATCCTCGGGGTGCTCTACATGATCTCCATCGTCCCGGTGGTCTGGGCCATCGTGGACATGGCGCGCCGGCCCGTCTGGCAGTTCTCCCGCCTGCGCAAGCTCACCTGGGCCGTCCTGCTCGGCTTCGGCCTCGTCTTCCTCTGGCCGGTCGGGCCGGCGGCGTCGATCATCTACCTCACGGTGCTCCGCCGGCGGTTCCCCCCGGTCGGTCCGGGCAGCGGGGCGGGCGGCGGGCCGGGACAGCCCTTGTTCGGCGGCCGCTACGGCTCGCCCGGGCCCTACGGCCCCTACGCCGGACAAGGACCGTACGGCCCCCAGGGTGGCCCCTACGGTCGTGGCCCCTACGGTCAAAGCTCGCCCGGACAGGGGCCCTACGGCCCGCAACCGGGCTCGTCCGGACATGGCACCTACGGCCCGGAGGCCGACCCCTACGGCTACCGCCCCCCGCCGGCGTCGCTGCCGGCTGCCGGCTGGTACCCCGATCCCGCCGGCAGCGGCCAGGAGCGCTGGTGGGACGGCCGGGGGTGGACCGACCACCTGCGCTGACGCAGGCCGGGCCGTCGCTCAGCCGCAGGAGTCGAGCAGGTCGCGCGGCAACCCGGCGGGGCGCGGGCCCTCGTGGACCTCGTAGCCGGCCCACCAGCTGCCGGCGTCGGGCGGCGTGGGCAGCCCCAGGCCCTTGCGCTCGCTCAGCGCGTCACGCACCACCCGCTTGCACCGGGCCAGCGCGGCCAGGTCGACGGGGGAGGCGCCGCCGGCGTTCCACATCTCCTCCTCCCGGTGCCACGCCTGGGTCCGGGCGACCACGATGGCGTTGGTCGCCTCGACCACCCGCCGCTGCGTGACCGCGTCCAGGTCGGCGCAGACGTCGGCCGCCCGGAGCCAGCCGTAGTCCGTGTTCAGCAGCATCAGCCCGCGCGAGAGGTCGAACGGCCCGATCACGTCCACCAGCGGGTCGATGACCGTGAGCTGGGTGCCCGCCGGCAGCCGGGGGGCGAGGTTCGACCGTTGCCGCTCGGCGAAGGAGATGGCGCCCACAGCCCGGAGGAACACGAGCGGGGCGCTGGCCCGGGTGTAGTCGTAGCGGTCCTGGGGAGGATCGAGGGGCACGGCCAGGATGGCGTACACCCGCGAGGCGCCGAGCGCCGCCGCCGCGGCCACCGGGATGTTCTCCACCACGCCGCCGTCGACGTAGGCGTCGCCGGCCATGGGGCGGGGCGGGAAGATCATGGGCACGCTGGACGACGCGATGATCCCGTCCACGAGGTCGACCGGTCCGCCGGCCGGCCCGGGGACCGGGGTGACGGCGTCGCTCGCCACGATCCGGCCGTCGCCGGTGACGTACCGGAGCACCCCGGCACCCAGGGCGACCACGGCCAGGCGCAGCTCGAGCCCCGGACGGGCGACCAGCGCAGGGTCGATCGCCGCCACGCCGTCACCCCCCGAGCGCAGGCGCTGGGCCAGCGGGTCGAGCGTCAGCACCGACCCGGTGCGGCCGCGCAGGCGCCGTCCCGCCCGTCCGAGGCTGGGGAGCGAGCGGGCCACCTGGCCGACCAGGCGCAGGGTGCGACGACGAGGCGGGACCGCCGCTCCGGCCGGCGTCGCCCCGTCCGCCCCCGGCACGGGGGGCCGGGTGCGCTCCACCACCCAGTGGTCGATGGCCCGGCCGAAGAGCGTGCCCTCGAGCGCGGCCACCCAGGGCTGCTTGCCGAAGAGGAGGTCCGCTCGTGTCATCGACAGGAGGCCTTCGTGGAGCTGGCGCACCTGGAGGACCATCTCCTCCCTGCCCCGGGCCTGCGCCAGGAGGGCGGCGAAGAGCGCCCCGGCCGATGCCGCCGTGATCACGTCGGGGACGACGCCCGCCTCCTCCACGAGGTACGACACCGCGCCGGCCTCGAAGGCGCCCTTGGCGCCACCGCCGGCCAGGACGAACGCCGTCTTGCCCGGTGTCCCGGCGGTGGGCGCGCCCGCTGTCACAACGGGGGATTCTCGCGCCGGGTCGACGGGTGGGCGCAAGGCGGTCCGCGACCCGGGAGGCACGGCCGCCGCCGGCCGGCCCTGCCCGCCGTCCCCGCCCGTCATCCTCCGGCCACCGCCGTCACGACCTCCACCGACGCGCCGGCCCCGAGCGTGGTGGCCGCCCACCGGGCACGCGGCACCACCTCACGGTCGACGGCCACGGCGAGGCCGCGGGCGTCGGGCGCGAGGGAGGCCACCACGTCGGCCACCGAGGTCCCCGCCGGGACCCGCCGCACGGCGCCGTTGACCGTGATCGGGAGCGTGCCGTCCCCCGGGGTCGCCTCGGGAGGCCGCTCGCCGGTCGGCCGCTCCTCGGGAACCCGCTCGCCGGTCGGCCGCTCGCCGGTCGGCCGCTGGTCGCCGGTCACGGGGTGTGGGCCGCGGGCTCGAGCGCCCGTCCCGGGGGGTAGGCGTCCAGCGGCGGCGGCACGGCGCCACGTTCGAGGAAGGTGGCGACGGCGTCGGCGGTGAGGGCGGTGAACAGGATCCCATTGCGGTAGTGGCCCGTCGCCACCGCCAGCCCCGGCACGACGGTCGGCCCCACCCAGGGGTAGTTGTCGGGCGAGCCCGGGCGGAGGCCGGCGATGCACTCCACCAGCTCCAGCTCGTCGACGCCCGGGAGGAGGGTGCGGGCGTCGTCCAAGAGGGTGTGGACCGCGCCCGCCTGCACCGACAGGTCGAACCCGCGCTCCTCGCTGGTCGCCCCCACCACCACAGTGCCGTCCTGGCGCGGCACGAGGTAGCACGGACGCCCGTGGACGAGGCCGCGCAGGGTCTGCTCCAGCAGCGGGGCGCTGGCCGGTCCCCGCAGGCGGACGACGTGGCCCTTCACCGGGCGGACCGGGGGGAGGACGCCCTCGGGCACGCCGCCCAACCCGCTGCTGTGCGCGCCCGCCGCCACCACCACGGTCCCCGCCGTCAGCGGCGGGCCACCCGCCAGCACGACCCCGGACACCCGGCCGCCGGCCATGATCACGGCCTCGGCCCGATCGGCCACCATGCGCACGCCGGCGGCGTCGCACGCGGCCAGCAGGGCGGCGACCAGCCGGCGGTTGTCCACCTGGTGGTCGCCCGGGACCGCCGCGCCGCCCCGCACGCCGGGGGAGAGGGCGGGCACGAGCGCCCGGCACTCGCTGGCGGAGAGCCGGCGGACCTCGAGACCGAGCTCCTGCTGGTAGGCGAGCACACGGTCCACGGCGGCCCGGTCCGACGCGTCGGCCGCCACCACCACCGTGCCGCAGGCCCGAAAACCAGGGTCGGCGCCCGCCTCCTCCAACCGCCGGGCGAAGCCCGGCCACCGGTCGCTCGCCGCCAGGGCGAGCCGCACGAGCGGCTCCTCCCCGAACGTCGCCTCGGTCACCGGTGCCAGCATGCCGGCCGCCACCCACGACGCCCCGTGCCCGGGCGCGGGGTCGACCACGCACACCGAGAGCCCGCGCTGAGCTGCCTCCCATGCGGCCGAGAGGCCGATCACGCCGCCGCCGATCACCACCGCGTCGGCCCCCGTCGCCATGACGTCGATGTTATGGCTGCTCCGGGCGGTCGCCCACATCGACCGGCGCGATGCGTCAGCCGGCCCCCGGCGGGGAAGTACGATGACCGGACTGCTCCAGGGCCAACGTCGTCCCTTGCGGCAGCACCTTGATCAGGGTCCGTGCCCATGGCGCGGGCCACGAGCCTGGAAAGGGACGACACCGGTGCAGTTCCCGTCGACGACGCCGGCCGCCGCCGCGCCCGGCCTGTACGACCCGCGCTTCGAGCACGACGCCTGCGGTGTGGGCATGGTGGCCGACCTGGCCGGCCGGCCCTCGCACGAGATCGTGGGCAACGCGCTCACCGTGTTGGAGCGCCTGGCCCACCGGGGGGCGTCGGGCGCGGAGGTCGACACCGGCGACGGGTCGGGCATCCTCGTCCAGGTACCGCACCGGTTCCTGGCGGCGGAGGCCGACGCTGCCGGCGTGGAGCTGCCGCCGGCGGGCCGCTACGCCTGCGGCGCCGTCTTCCTCCCGGTCGACCCCGACGACGCGGCGAAGGCCCGCGCCCAGATCGAGGCGATCGCGGCAGAGGAGGGCCTGGCGGCGCGGTGGTGGCGCGAGGTCCCGGTCGACCCCGGCCCCCTCGGCGGCGCAGCCCGGCGGACGGCGCCCCGCATCGAGCAGGTGGTGCTGGCCCCGGCCGACCCCGCCCGTGCCCCGGGCGCCGGCGCGGGGGCACCGGACCCCCTCGCCCTGGACCGCACGGCCTACGTCGTGCGCAAGCGGGTCGAGCACATGGTCGACGGGGTGTACGTGCCCTCGCTCTCGGCCCGCACCCTCGTCTACAAGGGGATGCTGACGTCGCACCAGCTGCGGGCCTTCTACCCCGACCTCTCCGACGACCGGTTCGAGAGCGCGCTGGCGATCGTGCACTCGCGCTTCTCCACCAACACCTTCCCGAGCTGGCCGCTGGCCCACCCCTACCGCTACCTGGCCCACAACGGGGAGATCAACACGCTGGCCGGCAACCGCAACTGGATGCGCGCCCGGGAGGCGCTGCTCGAGACCCCGCTCATCGCAGGGGACCTCGAGCGCATCTTCCCGGTGTGCACCCCAGGGGCGAGCGACTCGGCCTCCTTCGACGAGGTGCTGGAGCTCCTGCACCTGGGAGGGCGATCCCTGCCGCACGCCGTGCTCATGATGATCCCCGAGGCGTGGGAGAACCACGAGGCGATGGACCCCGCCCGCCGCGCCTTCTACGCCTTTCACGCCGCCCGCATGGAGCCCTGGGACGGGCCGGCGGCCGTGGTCTTCACCGACGGGACCGTCGCCGGGGCGGTCCTGGATCGCAACGGGCTCCGCCCGGCGCGCTACTGGGTCACCGACGACGGGCTCGTCGTCCTGGCCAGCGAGGTGGGGGTGCTCGACGTCAGCCCGGCCAAGATCGTGCGCAAGGGGCGGCTCCAACCGGGGCGGATGTTCCTCGTCGACACCGCCCAGGGCCGCATCGTCGACGACACAGAGATCAAGGCGTCGTTGGCGGCCGAGCACCCCTACGCCGACTACCTGGCCGCCGACCAGGTGCACCTGGACGACCTGCCGCCCCGGCGCATGCTGACCCCCCAGCACGCCAGCGTGGTCACCCACCAGCGCCTCTTCGGCTACACGACCGAGGAGCTGCGGGTGCTGCTCGCCCCCATGGCCCGGACCGGGGCGGAGCCCATCGGCTCGATGGGGTCCGACACCGCCATCGCCGTCCTCTCGGATCGGCCCCGCCTCCTCTACGACTACTTCACCCAGCTCTTCGCCCAGGTGACCAACCCGGCCCTCGACGCCATCCGGGAGGAGCTCGTCACCTCTCTCGCCGCCACCATCGGGCCCCAGGGCAACCTGCTCGACGCCCGGCCGGGGGAGGGGCGCCAGATCCTCGTGCCCCAGCCGGTCATCGACCGCGACGACCTGGCGAAGCTCATGTACGTGAACGAGCACGGCGAGACCCCGGGCTTCAAGGCCTTCGCCGTGGACGCCCTGTTCCCCGTGGGGGAGGCCGGGCGGGCCGGGCGGCCGACGGCGGCCGGCGGCGCGGCCCTGGCGGCGGCGCTGGCCGACGTCCGTCGCCAGGTGTCGGACGCCATCGCCGGGGGGGCGAACATCATCGTGCTCTCGGACCGCAACGCCACCGTCGAGCTGGCGCCGATCCCGTCGCTCCTCGCCACCGCCGCCGTCCACCACCATCTGGTGCGGGAGAAGGCCCGGACCAAGGTGGGGCTCGTGGTGGAGTCCGGCGACGCCCGGGAGGTCCACCACATGGCCCTCCTCATCGGCTTCGGCGCCGCCGCCGTCAACCCCTACCTGGCCCTCGACTCGATCGACGACATGATCGCCGGCGGCCAGCTGGAGGGCGTGCCCCCCCGCCAGGCCCGCCGGCAGTACCTGAAGGCGGCGTGCAAGGGCATCTTGAAGGTGATGTCCAAGATGGGCATCTCCACCGTCGCCTCCTACACCGGCGCCCAGGTGTTCGAGGCGGTGGGGCTGGACGCGTCCGTGGTGGACGAGTACTTCACCGGGACCTCGAGCCGGATCGGGGGCGTCGGCCTCGACGTCCTCGCGGCCGAGGTCGCCACCCGCCACGAGCGGGCCTACCTCGAGCGGCCCGCCTCCCGGGCCCACCGCGAGCTGGAGGTCGGCGGCGAGTACCAGTGGCGCCGCGAGGGCGAGCACCACCTCTTCAACCCCCGGACCGTCTTCAAGCTCCAGCACGCCACCCGGGCCAAGCGCTACCAGGTGTTCAAGGAGTACAGCGCGGCGGTGGACGACCAGTCCGAGCGCCTGGCCACCATCCGGGGCCTCCTGCGCTTCCGGGCCCCGGCCGGCGGCCCGGTGCCGCTCGAGGAGGTGGAGCCGGCGAGCTCGATCCTGGCCCGCTTCTCGACCGGGGCCATGTCGTACGGGTCGATCTCCGCCGAGGCGCACGAGACCCTGGCCATCGCCATGAACCGCATCGGGGGGCGGTCCAACACCGGCGAGGGAGGGGAGGACCCCTCGAGATTCACTCCCGATGACAACGGGGACCTGCGGCGGAGCGCCATCAAGCAGGTGGCGTCGGGCCGGTTCGGGGTGACCAGCGAGTACCTGGTGAACGCCGACGACCTCCAGATCAAGATCTCCCAGGGGGCGAAGCCCGGCGAGGGCGGGCAGCTGCCGGGCCACAAGGTCTATCCGTGGATCGCCCGGACGCGGCACTCGACGCCGGGCGTCGGCCTCATCTCGCCGCCGCCCCACCACGACATCTACTCCATCGAGGACATCGCCCAGCTCATCCACGACCTGAAGACCGCCAACGACCGGGCCCGGGTGCACGTGAAGCTGGTGGCCGAGGTGGGGGTGGGGACGGTGGCGGCCGGCGTGGCCAAGGCCCACGCCGACGTCGTGCTGATCTCGGGCCACGACGGGGGCACCGGGGCGGCCCCGCTCACCTCGCTCAAGCACGCCGGGATCCCCTGGGAGCTGGGCCTGGCCGAGACCCAGCAGACCCTCATGGCCAACGGCCTGCGGGACCGGATCGTGGTCCAGGTCGACGGCCAGATGAAGACCGGGCGCGACGTCGTGGTGGCCGCCCTGCTCGGCGCCGAGGAGTACGGCTTCGCCACCGCCCCGCTGGTGGTGTCGGGCTGCATCATGATGCGCGTCTGCCACCTCGACACGTGCCCGGTGGGCATCGCCACCCAGAACCCGACGCTGCGCGCCCGCTTCGGCGGCCGGCCCGAGTTCGTGGCCACCTTCTTCGAGTACGTGGCCGAGGAGGTGCGCGAGCACCTCGCCGCGCTCGGGCTGCGCTCCCTGGACGAGGCGATCGGCCGGGTCGACCTGCTCGACGCCGTCGACGCCGTCGACCACTGGAAGGCGGCCGGGCTGGACCTCGGCCCCGTCCTGGCCGCGCCCGACCCCGCCTTCGGCACCGGGCCGCGCTGCGTGCGCACCCAGGAGCACGGCCTCGAGCACGCCCTCGACCACCGGTTCCTCGAGGCCTGCCGCCCGGCCCTCGACCACGGGACCCCGGTGGCGGTGACGCTGCCCATCACCAACCGCGACCGCACGGTGGGCACCCTGCTCGGGGCGGAGGTGACGCGCCGCCACGGCGGCGCCGGCCTGCCCGACGACACCGTCCAGCTCACCTTCCACGGCTCGGCCGGGCAGAGCTTCGGCGCCTTCGTGCCCCGCGGCATCACGATGCGGCTGGTGGGCGACGCCAACGACCACTTCGGCAAGGGCCTGTCCGGCGGGCGCCTGGTGCTGCGCCCCCCGGAGGGCTCGCCCTTCGCGCCCGAAGAGGAGATCATCGCCGGGAACGTCGTCCTCTACGGCGCGACGGCGGGCGAGGCGTTCATCTGCGGACAGGTGGGCGAGCGCTTCTGCGTCCGCAACTCCGGGGCGCTGGCGGTGGTGGAGGGCGTCGGCGACCACGGCTGCGAGTACATGACCGGGGGCCACGTCGTGGTGCTCGGTCCCACCGGGCGCAACTTCGGGGCCGGGATGTCGGGCGGCACGGCGTACGTGTTCGACCCCGCCCGGACGTTCCACCGCCGCTACAACCCGGGCATGGTCGACGTGGAGGCCCTCACGGCCGACGACGAGACGTGGCTGCGCGCCGTGGTGGCCCGCCACCACCAGGAGACGGGGTCGCCGCTGGCGGGGCGGCTGCTGGACGCCTGGGCGGCCAC
Source organism: Actinomycetes bacterium (assembly GCA_021791845.1). Lineage (GTDB taxonomy): Bacteria > Actinomycetota > Acidimicrobiia > Acidimicrobiales > RAAP-2 > JAJYVT01. Next base: position 21,519 of record JAJYVT010000015.1, read on the forward strand.
CGCCGCCGACATGGTGAAGGTGGTGCCCCGGGACTACCGCCGGGTGATGGAGGCGACCCGCCGGGCACTGGAGGAGGGCCGCTCGGTGGACGAGGCCGTGATGGCGTCCGCCCATGGGTAAGCCCACCGGGTTCTTGGAGCACGGGCGCGAGCTGCCGCGCCGCCGGCCGGTCCCGGTGCGCCTGCGGGACTGGCGGGAGGTCTACGAGCCGTTCGCCGAGGACGCCACCCGCGCCCAGGGCGCGCGCTGCATGGACTGCGGCATCCCCTTCTGCCACGACGGCTGCCCGCTCGGGAACCTCATCCCCGAGTGGAACGACCTCGTGTACCGGGACGACTGGTCGTCGGCCATCGAGCGGCTGCACGCCACCAACAACTTCCCCGAGATGACCGGCCGGCTCTGCCCCGCACCCTGCGAGGCGGCCTGCGTCCTCGGCATCAACACAGACCCCGTCACCATCGAGCGCATCGAGTACGAGATCGCCGAGCGGGCCTTCGCCGAGGGCTGGGTCACGCCCCAGCCCGCGCCCGAGCGCACCGGCAAGTCGGTCGCCGTGGTCGGGTCGGGGCCGGCCGGCCTCGCCTGCGCCCAGCAGCTCGCCCGGGCGGGCCACCGCGTGACGGTCTACGAGCGGGCCGAGCGCCCGGGCGGGCTCCTCCGTTACGGGATCCCCGAGTTCAAGATGGAAAAGCGCGTCCTCGACCGCCGGCTGGCCCAGCTCCGGGCCGAAGGGGTCACCTTCGTGTGCGCCGTCTCGGTGGGGGAGGGGTCGGTGCTCCCGCACGGCCCGTCGGCCGCCGCCGCCCCCCCGGGCGTGGCGGTCCTCCCGGCGCGGGTGCTCCTCGAGAGCCACGACGCCGTCGTCCTCGCCGGGGGGGCGACCGAGCCGCGCGACCTGGCCGTCCCCGGCCGGACCCTGCGGGGCGTCCACACCGCCCTCGAGTACCTGCGGCCGGCCAACCTCGTCCAGGAGGGGGCCCTTGCCGCCTCGCCCGTCGACGCCCGGGGCAAGCACGTGGTGATCATCGGCGGCGGCGACACCGGCGCCGACTGCCTCGGGACGGCCCACCGCCAGGGGGCGGCGTCGGTCCACCAGCTCGAGATCCTGCCCGAGCCGCCGAGCAGCCGGTCGGCCGAGCACCCCTGGCCCGTCTGGCCGGTCATCCTCCGGACGTCCTCGGCCCACGAGGAGGGCGGCCGCCGCCTCTACTCGGTGACGGCCACCGAGCTGGTCGACGACGGCACCGGCGCGCTCTGCGCCCTCCGGGGCCACCAGGTGGTCGTCGGCTCCGACGGGGGCCGGCCGACGTTCGCGCCGGTCGCCGGCACCGAGTTCGAGCTCCGCTGCGACCTCGTGCTGCTGGCCATGGGCTTTGCGGGTCCCGAGCGCCACGGGGTGGTCGCCGAGCTGGACCTGGCGCTCGACGGCCGGGGCGCGGTGGCCGTGGACGCGGGCTGGGCGACCTCGGCCCCGGGGGTGTTCGCCTGCGGCGACATGGCGCGCGGCCAGAGCCTGATCGTCTGGGCCATCGCCGAGGGGCGCTCCGCGGCGGCCGCGGTCGACCGGTGGCTCATGGGGGACACCGCCCTCCCGGCGCCCATCGTCCCCGGGCAGCCGGCCCTCCGTTAGTTGAAGGGTGTAATGGAAACGTAAGCCGAACGGCATACGCTGTCAGCCGATGCCGGGCTCCGACCCGAACGAGGAGGGGCTCCGGGCCCTGGGACGCGCCATCGACGGCGGGGACGAGCCGCGCGCCCCCCGGAGCGCGCCAACCCGCGAGGGCCGCGGCCGTCACGGTCGCGCCCGCCCCCCCCGCAAGCACCGCTGGCTGAAGCGCATCCTGATCAGCCTCACCGCCCTGGTCCTGCTGGCCATCGCCGGGGGCGCCGGCTACGCCTGGTACCTCAACCACAAGGTGCACCGCATCGCCGTGAAGGGGCTGTCGCCCGGGACGACAACCGGCACCGACGCCGGGACCGAGAACATCCTCATGGTGGGGTCGACCACCCGGTGCGGCCTGGCGCACCAGACAGCGGCCTACGGCCTGTGCACACAGGGTGTCACCGGCGTCAACAGCGACGTCGTGATGGTCCTGCACCTCAACCCCAAGAACAAGTCGGTGTCGGTGCTGTCCCTGCCGCGCGACCTGTTCGTCCCCAACGCCCGGAGCACAGGCGCCTACAAGATCGACGCCGCCCTCTACCAGGGACCGAGCCAGCTGGTGGCGGTGATCGAGGAGGACTTCGGCATCCCCATCCAGCACTACGTGGAGCTGAACTTCGACACCTTTGCCGCCGTCGTGACAGCGCTGGGCGGCATCACAATGTACTTCCCCGACCGCATCTTCGACCGGTACTCGGGGCTCCGGGTGCTCACGCCCGGCTGCCACCACCTGAACGGCGTCCAGGCGCTCCAGGTCGTCCGGGCCCGTCACCTCCAGTACTGGCAGACAGGCGACCCGACGACATATCCCTACACATGGCCGCAGACACCCCAGAGCGACCTCGCCCGCATCCTCCGGGACCACGAGTTCCTCCGGGTGCTGGCGACCGAGGTGGGCAAGCGGGGCCTCGGCAACCCCTCCACCGACTTCTCGCTGCTCAAGGCCGTGCTCCCCGACCTCACCGTGGACAGCGGGTTCAGCCTGTCGGACTTCGTGAACCTGGCGCTGACGTACCACCACATCAACATCAACCAGGCGCCCCAGCTGACCCTGCCGGTGCTCGTGGGCACCTTCGGGACATACGTCTACAAGGGTGGGGACTTCGGCTACATCGAGTTCCCGACCGAGCCGCTCGACCACAACGTGGTGGACAAGTTCCTCGGCGTGAGCAGCGACACCAACACGATGACCGGCCTCCCGCTGCCCGCCCCGAGCTCGGTCAAGGTTTCGGTGGTGGACGGGACCAACACAGCCACCACCACCACAGCCACGGCGGCCCAGCTGTCGCACCTCGGCTTCGACGTGGTGGGCACGGGCGCCACCACACCGCCGGCCCAGCAGTCCGAGACGCTGGTCACCTACTCGCAACGGACACCGACCGACGAGGCGGCGGCCCAGCTGGTGGCCGACTCCATGTCGGGCGCCGTCGTCTTGGACTACGGGCCCACCACCAACGGCGCCCAGGTCACGGTGACCACGGGGACGAGCTTCGCCGTGGACGCCACGGCGCCGGGCGCCTCGCCCGCCCAGTCCACCACCACGACCTCGGCCGCCCCGTCGACACCCACAGCCGCCACGGTCGCGTCCACATCGACCAGCACCCCGGCAACGGGCACAGGCAACCAGAACGCCCTCAGCTCAGGCTTCGCCACACCCTCGCCCAGCAACCCCGGGCTGACCCCCTGGGACCCCCGGGCCTGCCCGGCCGGGGTGACCGGGAACGCCGGGAACTGGTGACGACCGGGCGAGGGAGCCGGCGCCACCTTCCGGGCGGGCCTCAGGGCACCTTCGGCCGGGGCCGCGAGGCGTGCACCATCGTGGCCCCGCCGGCCCCGAAGCCCACCCGTTCGTAGACGCGGGCCGCCCCGTCGTCGCCGGGGGTGAGCCACAGCAGCTCGACCGGGCCGGCGAGCGCCAACCGGGCGAGGAGCGAGGTGACCGAGGCGGCGACGCCGCGGCCCCGGAAGTCGGGGTGGGTGCCGATCCCGGCCAGCTCGCTGACACCGGCCCGCGGCACGGTCGCCACCCCCGAGCCGCAGGCGGCGCCCGTGGCGACGTCACGGGCCACCACCACCACGGCGCCGCGTCCGGCCGCCCGCAGGCGCGCCAGGACGGCCACCGGGTCCGGGGGGGTGGTGGTGGGCTCGCCGTAGGCGAGGTCGGCCACCCGGATGGCGTCGGCGTGGTCCTCCCGGGACCGGGCCTGCACGACGGCGATCCCCTCGGGGGGCAGGAGCCGACGGGCGGCGCCGGGCGGGCAGGCCATGAGCGGCAACCGGTCGTCGATCGTGAAGCCGGCGGTGAGCAGGGCGGCCTCGAGGTGGGGTGCGGCGTCCGCCACGTACTCGACCCGGGGCACGAGCCCGCGGGCGGCGAACGCCTCCACCAGCGACTCGACGTCGGTCGCCGTCGGGCGGGCGCCGTCGTCGGGGACGGCGTAGTTGCTCATCGGGTGGCGGTTGCCCGGCGTGAAGCGGACGGTGAAGGGCCCGACGCGGACCTGGCGCCGTCCCGGGCCCGGGGTGCGGAGGTACGCATGGACCTGCGCTGCGATCATGGGGCTCAGGCGGTCGGCAGGCGGGGGCCGGCAGGGCGGCACCAGGCGGCACCGGGGGGCGGCGGCGCGCGGCGGCGCGCGGCGGCGCGCGGCGCGTCGAGCATCGGGTCCGTCACGGCCTCACCTCCCGGACGAGCGGCGAGGTCGCTCCCCGCCCGCCGGCCACGGTAGCCATGGCCGCCACGCCGTGCCATCGCGACGGCCATGGCCGTGTCGGTGCGTGCCAGGACCGCGCCCATGTCACGTCCACGCAGGCAACCGCCGCATTTGCCGTTCGGATGCCACACGGTCGTGGACATGAAAGGTGTCAACGTCCTGGTGCCGGGTTGCCGACGCGACGCCGTGGCCGGGGCGCATTCCGCGGGGGCCATGGCTCCGGCTGGCAGCGGTCCCCGGGGCCAACCGGCGGGTGTGGACGGAACACGCAGACGTGTGCGAACATGCGCCCGCTCCGGCACGCTGGCTCCCGACATGCTGATGGATCAACCCGTCGCGCTGCGCTGAAGCGATCGTCGATCCGAGGGATGATCGACCGTCATGCTCGGCGATCGGTTTGATGTCGACGATTGCGCCTTTACCGCTCGACCCCCATCAACTCGACACCGGTGCGCAACGTGCGCCCAGATCGCCGGTAGTGGCAGGCGAGAGCAGAAGCGCTAGGCCGTAGGGCGGAGGCGGTACTCCCGGAGAACCCGGGGAGCCTCCCCGAGCACCGGATCGTGATCCCCGTGCAGCACGTCAGGGTCGAGATCCACACCATTCGGCCAAGAGATCGTGCCAGCCACCTGGTCTATCGATACCTGCCCGAAGAAGCCAGGGTCTTGAAGCGGCTCGAACACGCCTCCGCCCGTCAACGCGCCAGCGAAGTCCAGCTCCCGGACGAGACCGTCCGAGAAGCGAAGACGAAGGCGGTGATCGCCGAGATACTCGACGTCGAGAACGCGGGCGGCCCGTGGCATCGAGGTCATCCTATTGCAGCGGCTCGATGGCCTGAAGCGCTTCAGGTCGCTGAGCTCGCTCCCAGTTGGCCTGAAGCTCGCCGCGATGAGATCGGGCCCATTCGCGAACCAGACGACTGGCCGTCGCCGGCAACGCGCCACTCATCATTTCGCCATCTTCGATCCTGATCTGTGCTTCGTCGCCACCATAGATGGCATGGCAGTGCGGAGGCGAGTGATCCTTCCAGTACATGTAGATAGCGATGCCGTAGAACTCGGCGAGCCGAGGCATGGGTACCGAAAGTAGACGTTCGTTGTGACATCGCCTGAAGCGCCCGCATCACTCGCCCCGAACGTCAGCCCAGGAGGTCGCCGAAGGCGGGCATACCGCCGGGTCGCGGGCGACCGCGAAAGGGGACGAGCAGCGGTCGCAGTCAACGGCGACTTCGAGCGCCTCGCAAAGCTGCCGCATCCTGACGTCGGCAAGGCGCCCGATCCGTTCGGTGACCACGCCGAAGGCGACGCCTGCGGCGCGGGCGGACGTTGATCATGAGTGCCGTCACCCGCACCGAGGGTCTCCGAGACCTGCTACCCGGTGGACAAGGGGCGGCGGTAGCCGCTGGCCCACGCATCTTGTCTCATGTCGATCTGGGACGCGTCAACGACCAGGTGCTCGGTGGTGCCGGGCACGCTGTCCCGTTGCCACTTGTCGTGTCATCGAAGAGTTGGCGGTCGCTACGATGGCGGCCAGTTCCGTGGGATGGGGATGGCCGGGAGAGGACGGTTCGATGCGACACGCGGTGATCCGCCCGGGCGACCGGGAGGCGGTGGAGGATCCGGGGCGTCCCGACGGCGCCGCCGGCTACCGCCGCACCGTCATGATCGACGAGCGCTGCGGCAGCGTGCACATGACGCTCGGCGTCTCGACGCTCGAGCCCGGCACCGTGGTGGCCCCGCACGCCCACTCCTTCGAGCAGTCCCTCTACGTGCTCGAGGGCGACGTGCGCCTGGCCGTGGACGGCCGGGTCCACCACCTCGAGGCCGACGACTACACCCTCGTGCCCCTCGGCGCCACCTGCGCCCTCTCCTCGTCGGGCGGCGGCCGGTGGCTCGAGGTGGTCGCCCCGCAGGCCCGCACCTCGCCCCGGGACACCTTCGCCGTGCCCGGCACCGTCGACTGGGACGCCGCCCGCCGGCCCGACTGGCAGAGCCCGCTGCGGGGGCTCGTCGGCCACTTCACCGAGGACCAGCTGCCGCCGCCGTCGTCGTTGCAGATGGAGGGCTACAGCGGCAGCGACGTCACGGGCATCCGGCTCAAGATGCTCGTCGACAAGGTGTTCGGCGCCCAGCACATGAACGTCTTCATGGTGGAGTTCCAAGAGGGCGGCGCCGGCAACACGCACGACCACCCCTTCGAGGAGGCGTACGTGATCGTGGGCGGCGCGGCCGAGGCGGTGCTCGACGGCGAGCGCTACCGGCTCGAGGTCGGTGACGTCGTGTGGACCGGGGTGGGCGGCGTGCACGCCTTCTTCCCGGCCGAGGGCACGTCGGTGCGCTGGATCGAGGTCCAGGCGCCCCAGCCGCCGGCCCAGGGCGCCTTCCGGTTCGCCCGGCAGTGGGAGCACGTGGAGGCGACCGAGGCGCCCCGCCCGCCTACGCCTGGGTGAGCGGGCCGAACCCGGTCCAGTAGCGCGTCCCGGCCACGAGCAGCTCGCCGGCGGGGAAGCGGGTGATCACCCGGCACCCGCTGGCGGTGACCACGACCTCCTCCTCGATCCGTGCGGCCGCGCCGCCGTCGTCGGTCGGCCAGTAGGTCTCCAGCGCGAACACCATGCCCGTCCGCAGCTCCACCGGGTGCTCGAACGAGTGGAACCGGCTCATGAGCGGGGGCTCCCAGTTGCTGAGCCCGATGCCGTGGCAGTACTGGAGACCGAACGCCTCCTCCTCGTCGGCGAAGCCGAAGTCGCCGGCCGCCGGGAAGGCGGCGACGATCTCGTCGCTCGTCGCCCCCGGCCGGATGCGGGCGATGGCCTCGTCCATGAACGTGCGCGCCCGGCGGTAGGCGTCGCGCTGGGCGGGGGAGGAGCTGGCCACGTTGAAGGTGCGGTAGTAGCACGTGCGGTAGCCGTTGAAGGCGTGGATGATGTCGAAGTAGGCGGTATCGTCGGGCCGGATGAGCCGGTCCGAGAACACGTGGGGGTGCGGGGCGCACCGCTCGCCGGAGATGGCGTTGACGGCCTCCACCTCCTCGCTCCCGTGCTCGTAGAGGTACCGGTTGACGAGCGCCACGCACTCGTTCTCGCGCACCCCGGGCCGCAGGAACTGGTACAGCTCGTCGTAGGCCCCGTCCACCAGGCCGGCCGCGTGCTCGAGCAGGGCGATCTCGTCGGTGGTCTTGATGGCCCGCACCTGCTGCATGAGGCCCTGCCCGTCCACCACGTCGAGGCCCTCGGCCTCGAGCCCCCGCAGGACCGGCATCTCCACCACGTCGACGCCCACCGGCTCGCCGGCCAGGCCGCTGTCGCGCAGGATCCCGGCGATCCGCCGGGCGTTGCCGGACTCGACGCCCACCTCCACGGGGATCGACCCCCGCCAGCTCGAGAGCCCGGCCCGCCACGAGCCCTGGTCGAGCCAGTCGGCGTGCGCCCGGTGCTGGCGCGCCGAGGAGCCGATGGTCCACAAGATGGGGTCCTGGCCCCGCTGGAGCAGGGCGCAGCGGAACAGCTTGTCCCGGGCCCAGTTCCCGATGTGGGTGCCCGTCGTGTAGCGGATGTTGTTCATGTCGAAGAGCAGGAGGGCGCCGAGCTCGCTGGCTGCCAGGGCCGCCGCCGCCCGCGCCAGCCGCTCGGTGCGCAGGCGGGCCATGTCCGCCCGGTGCTCCCAGTCCACGAACGTCACCGCCCCGGGCGAGGCGACCGCGCCCGAATGGGTCTGCGGGGTGCCGACGGCGCGGTCGGCCGCCTCGACGGCGGCGGCGATCGATGCCGGGGTGGGCCGGGGTGCGGCGCCGTCGGTGGTGGGTCCGCCAGCGGCGGTGTGGGGTCCGGTCATGGGCTGTCTCCTCCTCGGAGGGCTCGTCGTTCGGGTCGTCAGACGGGGGCGTACCGGCCGGTCTCCACCGGGACGTCGGCGGCCGTCGGGGGGTCTCCCCGCCGCCCGGCGGCCGACCACGCGGCGGCCACCACCGCGTTCACGTCGAGCCCGTGGCGGCGGAACAGCCACGGGGCGCTCGACGCCTGCGCGTAGCCGTCGCGGATGCCGACGCGCCGGAGCGGGGTGCCGGCGCCCGCCTCCGCCAGGACCTCGGCGACCGCCGTCCCCAGGCCGCCGGCGACGGCGTGGTTCTCGGCGGTCACGACGGCGGCCGAGCGCCGGGCCGCCGCCAGCACCGCGTCGCGGTCGATCGGCTCGAGCGTCGGCACGTTCAGCACCGACACCGGCAGCCCGGCGTCGGAAAGCACCTGCGCCGCCCGCACGGCGGTGGCGACCAGCATCCCCGACGCCAGGACCGTCACCTCGCCCCCCTCGAACAGCCACTGGGCGGCCGGGACGGCCAAGCGGTGGGCTGCTCCGAAGAGCACGGGCACCTCGCCCCGCTTGAGCCGGAGGTAGCAGGGGCCCTCCCGCTCCGCCAGGAGCGCCACGGCCTGGCGCACCTCGGTGGCGTCGGCCACGTCGACCACGGTCATGTTGGGGAGCGCCCGCATCAGCGCCACGTCGTCGACGGCCTGGTGGCTCGGTCCGCCGGGGCTCGACAGGCCGGGCATGAAGCCGACGATCTTCACGTCCAGCCGCGGGTAGGCGATCTGCATCGCCACCTGCTCGAAGGGCCGGCGGGTGGCGAAGACGCCGAAGGTGTGCACGAAGACGCAGCGCCCGGCCCGGGCCAGGCCCGACGCCACGCCCATGAGGTTCTGCTCGGCCATCCCGACGTTCACGAACTGGCGAGGGAGCTCGTCGCGGACGAGGTCCGTCTCGGTCTGGCGCGTGAGGTCGGCGCCGAGGGCGATCACGTCGGGCCGGGCCCGGGCGAGCTCCACCAGCGCCGTGCCGTAGGGCTTGGTCGTGGTCGCCCACGGGAAGGGCAGGAGGTCGGCGGCCGCCACCGGGTGCAGGGCGGAGACGCCGTGGGCCGGAGGCGCGGCACCGTCCCGGGCCGTCATCGGGGCCCCACCGGCTCCGTGTCCTCCAGGGCCCGCTCGACGTCGCCCGGACCGAGCGTCACGAAGTGGGCGTCACGCCCGTCGCCGAGCGAGCCGAGGCCGTGGAGCATGCGGGTGCGCGCCAGCACGACCGAGGGCCGGCCGTCGCCGGGCGGGGGGTGGAGGGCCGCCAGGACCGCGCCCACGTCGTGGCCGTCCACCTCGTGGACCGTCCAGCCGAAGGAGCGCCACTTGTCGGCGACCGGCTCGATGGTGGTCACGGTCGCAACCGGTCCGTCCACCTGGGAGCCGTTGCAGTCGAAGAGGGCCGTGAGCCGGCCGAGCCGATGGTGGGCGGCGAACATCGCCGCCTCCCAGGTCTGGCCCTCCTCCATCTCCCCGTCGCTGCCGAAGACGAACGTGCGCCGCTCGGCGTCGGCCAGCGCGTCCGCCAGGGCCAGGCCCGCACCCACCGAGAGCCCCTGGCCCAGTGCGCCGCAGGTGGCCGAGACCAGCGGCGTGCGCTCGGTCGAGATGCTCTCCAGCCAGCTCCCGTCCACCCCGTAGGTGGCGAGGGCACGCTCGTCCAGGAGGCCCGCCTCGACGGCGGCGGCGTAGTGGGTGATGACGTAGTGCCCGGGGGACAGGACGAGCCGGTCCACCCCGTGACGCAGGACGGCCCGGTAGAGCACGGCGAACACCTCGGCCGACGTGGTCGCCTGGCCCAGGTAGCCCATGCCGGCGATGGCCACCATCTCCACCGCGTGCCGCCGGATGCGCCGGGCCGTGGCCGCCAGCTCGCCGGGGTCCGTGGTCGGCGGCCTGGCCCCGGGCCCGGCGATCCCGGCCGGCGCCGGCCGGGTCCCGTCGCGCAGGACGGCAGGGCGCTGGTCCGCCATCGGTCCCCCCTTCCGCACGGTCTGCGCAGTCCGCGCGTTCCCGCCGTCTGTGCGGCCTGCACGGTCGGCGCGGTCCGCTCGGGTCTGCAGGATCTGCGACGTCTGCATCTCGGCGATGTGGCACAGTGGCTGAGCCACTTGTCCACTTCTTAGGCGGGAGCCTCCCTCATGTCAAGGTCAATCGGAGCTGCGCCGGCCCGGCGATCCCGTGACGGCCGTCCGAGCGCCGGGTCGGTCGACGTGGGGGCCTTCCGGCCGGTCGGGCGGCGCCGGCTCGCCGACGACATCGTCGAGCAGATCCGCCACCTCGTCACGGCCGAGGGCCTCGAGACGGGTGCCCGGCTGCCGTCCGAACGCCGGCTGGCCGAGCGCTGCGGCTCGAGTCGGGCGGTCGTGGCCCAGGCGCTGCGGACCCTCGCCCTGATGGGCCTGGTGGAGATCCGGCCGGGGTCGGGGGCGTACGTGCTGCGCGACCCGGCCTCCATGGTCTCGGCGTCACTGAACGTGATGATGGACCTCCGGCACGGATCGCTCGAGGACCTCTCCCAGCTGCGCCTCTGGCTCGAGACGCTCGGCGCGCTGGAGGCCATGGGCACCGGGCGGGCAGATGAGACCGTCGCCGGCCTCGATGAGACCCTGGCACAGCTGGGTGCCGACGGCGCCGGCGCGGGGTCGCTCGTTGCCGCCGACACCAACTTCCACGCCCGCCTCGTGGCCGGAGCGGGCAACCCCTACCTCACGACTCTCTACGAGAGCGTGCACACCGCCATCCTCGAGCTCGAGTACGACCACTGGGTGCGCACCGACGACCCGCCCGAATGGTTCGGCGCCGGGCACGCCCGCCAGCACCTCCACCTCCACCAGCGGGTGCGCGACGCCTTCGCCTCGGGGGACGGCACGGCCCTGCGGGCCGCGCTCGGCCACCACCACCGGGCGATGCTCGAGCACCTGGCGGCGGTGCCCCGGTGAGCGCCCGCGCCTGCGCAGCAGCCAGCCGCCGGCCAAGGCGGGCCCGGGCCATGCCCAGGCGCTGACGCTCGCCGGGGGTCACCGGGCGGCCGCCGTCGCCGAGGGGTGTGGCCAGCCCATCGGGGAGCGACTGCCGCCACGGCCCCAGCCCGACCCGGCGCAGCACCTCGTCGAGCCGGGCGTCGGACGCCGACGGCCGGGCGATGCGCAGGCTCTCGGCCGGCGGGGCGGCGGCGACACGGGGGGAGGGTACGGTCGGGCGGGTCCCGTTCCGCAGGATCCAACGACCCAACCCCGACCGCCCGGAGACGGGGGACGGCCGCTACGCCCACGGTCGGGCGGCCCCCATGGGCGGCGGCCAGCCCGAGAGGGCGTCGACCTGCACCGTCGTGCCGGTGTGGGGGGCGTCCACCATCTCGCCGTCGCCCAGGTAGATCCCGACGTGGCCCGGGAGCCCGGGCGTGAACTCGCCCGGCTCGAAGAACACGAGGTCCCCCGGCTCCAGGTCGGCCAGGGGGACGTGGGGGAGTGCGACCCACTGCGCTGTGGAGGTGCGCGGGATGGGGATGCCGGCGGCGGCGTAGGCCGCTTGGGTGAGCCCCGAGCAGTCGAAGCCCACGCCGGGCGTCTCCCCGCCCCAGCGGTAGGGGGTGCCGAGCTGGGACAGCGCGTAGGTGACGGCGATCGCCGCCGCTTGGGAGGGAGCGCCGGCGAGCGCCCCGGCGCCGGCACGGCTCCCGCCGGTGCTGGCGCCAGCACCGGCGTACCGTGCGGCATAGCCGAGCACCTCGTGCACGTAGCCCGTTGTGTGGCTGTAGGCGTAGATCGCGCCCGCCACGTCCACGCCCCCCCGGGCGCCGTCGGCGCACAGCATCCGTGCCGCGGCGTAGACGGCGTCCACGAGATCGAACGGGCTGGGCGGTGCCGCCCCGCCGGGTGGGACTGGTTCGGCGTAGGCAGCGAACGTCGCCGGCATGAACTGCATCGGCCCCTCCGCCCCCGCCGAGGAGACGTGATCGTCGGCCCCGAAGTCGGTCTCGACCCGCCCGATCCCCGCCAGGACGGTCCAGGACAGGCCCGGGCAGGTGGACGCTGCCGCCCGGAAGGCCTGCAGGTAGGCCGCCGGGATCTGCGCCAGCGCCGCGGCCGAGGGCATCTGGTCGGCGGTGAGGACCGCCGGGCTGAGCCCGGACATGCCCACGGCTCCCAGGCCGGCGAGCGAGAGCAGTGCGCCGATGCCGAACACGAGCGCTCCCACGAGGATGGCGGCGGTGCGCAGCGACACGGGCGGCTCCCTTCTTCCGACGGGACGTGGAGGAACGGTCGCCCCGCCCCGGGCTGGCGCTCACCGGACGGGCGTCGCGCGGTGGGCCCAAGCAGTCTCGGGCCACCGACGCGGGAGCCGATCGCGCCAACCGGCTGGGTACGCTGAGCGGAGCCGAGCAGGGAGGACGTGATGCGCAGCACGATGATGGACGGACCGCTCCTCATCAGCGGGATCCTCCGCCACGGGCAGTCCGTCTACGGGGAGAGCGAGGTCGTCACCGTCGAAACGGACGGCTACCGCACCGCGACCTTCGCCGAGGTGGCCGAGCGGGCCGAGCGGCTCGCCTCCGCGCTCGCCCGCCTCGGGGTGCGGGGCGACGACCGTGTCGGGACCTTCTGCTGGAACAACCAGACGCACCTCGAGGCGTACCTCGGCGTCCCGTCGATGGGCGCCATCCTGCACACCCTCAACATCCGGCTCTTCCCGGAGCAGTTGGCGTACGTCATCGACCACGCCGGCGACAAGGTCATCATCGTCGACGCATCGCTCGTACCGGTGCTGGCGCGGGTCATCGACAAGCTCCCGACCGTGCAGACGATCATCGTGAACGGCGACGGTGACGCGTCGGCCCTCGGAGAGACGCTGCGCTACGACGAGCTCCTGGCGGCCGAAGAGCCGGGGTACGACTGGCCCGACCTCGACGAGCGGGACGCTGCCGCCATGTGCTACACGAGCGGCACCACCGGCGACCCCAAGGGCGTGGTGTACAGCCATCGCTCCACGTACCTGCACTCGATGGCCGTGACGTCGGCCGCAGCCGTCGGCATGACCGAGCAGGACAAGCTGCTCGTGGTCGTCCCCATGTTCCACGCCAACGCATGGGGGACGCCGTACGCCGCCTTCATGGCCGGCACCGACCTCCTGATGCCCCAGATGTTCCTCCAGGGGGAGTCCCTCGTCCGGATCATCGCCGATCAGCGGCCCACGATGTCGTGCGGCGTCCCCACCATCTGGAACGACCTCCTGCGCGCCGCGGCCACGTCGGATGCCGACCTCTCCTCGCTGCGGGCGGTCACCGCCGGCGGCTCGGCCGTGCCCCGGGCGCTCATCGAGGCCTTCCAGGCCCGCGTCGGCATCCCGCTCACCCAAGGGTGGGGGATGACCGAGACGAGCCCGGTGGCCGCGGTCGCCGTCCCACCCAGGCAGGCGGCCACGGCAGAGGAGGAGCTCGAGTACCGCACGCGCGCCGGTCGAGTGGTGCCAGGCGTCGAGGTGCGCGTGGTCGCCCCGAACGGGGAGATCCTGCCCAACGACGGGGGATCGGTCGGGGAGTTCGAGGTCCGGGGCCCCTGGATCACCGCCTCGTACTACAAGGATCCCGACCCCGCCCGGTTCCACAACGGCTGGTTGCGCACCGGCGACGTCGGGACGCTCGACGGCCGGGGCTACATGCAGATCACCGACCGCACCAAGGACGTCATCAAGTCGGGCGGGGAGTGGATCTCCTCGGTGGAGCTGGAGAACGAGGTCATGGCCCACCCCGACGTCTACGAGGCTGCGGTGGTGGCGGTCCCCGACACGAAGTGGCAGGAACGCCCTCTGGTCGTGGTGGTGCCCGCACCGGGGAGCACCCCGACGGCACAGGAGCTCGTCGAGTTCCTCAACGGCCGGGTTGCCCGCTGGTGGCTGCCCGAGCGCTGGGCCTTCGTGAGCGAGATCCCGAAGACCTCGGTGGGGAAGTTCGACAAGAAGGTCCTCCGAGCCGACCACGCCGCCGGCGAGCTCGGCGTCGTCGAGGTGGAGATCCCCCCGGAGACCTGACCTCCCTTCATCACCCGTTCCTTCATCACCCGATTGCGCGACACGCTCGTGCGCTCTGCGAACACGAGCGGCCCTTTCAGCGTCCGTGGTTCAGTGCCGGTGGAACCCGAGCGCCTGCTCCGCTATCTTTTGCGCTGGAACGGCAGATACCCGTCACCGTTGCTGTCGGAAAGGGGTGACAGTGGGTCTCCAGGCGGGGGGAGGTGGCCCGTACCGCGGGCCGGAGCGTCGACGGCGGAACGACGGGCGCGTGACGAACCCGCCCCTTTCCGGTGTGCTCGCCCTGTTCGGGATCGTGACCGTCGGCACCTGGCTGCCCGCGCTCTTCCTCGTCCCGCGCCATCCCAGCGCAGCAGACCTCGGCGCCTACGCCGCCATCGCCGCCGGGTTGGCCTATGCCGTGGCGGGCGGGTGCCGGCTCATCGTGTGGAAGGTGACGGGGCGGGCCGTCTTCGGCTGGCTGGGGCCGGCGTTCGTGGTCCTCGGCGTGATGCTCGCCGTGTGCGATGGCCTGTCCACCTTCGGCCTCGCATCGGTGCCCGCGGTTCGGCCGGTGGCCGGCTTCTTGTTGACGGGCCTCGTCGGGGGGCTGATGTGCAGGGGCCTGGTCGACCGCGAGGTGAACGCCGGCCTGCGCCCGTTCGTGACGCTCGCGTCGGCGCTCGCCGGCGGGCTCGCCGCCATCGGCCTCCTCGGTGTTGCCCAGCTCAACGGGCTGCTTCCTCGGTGGATCACCGGGCGGCCAGCCGAGGTCGGCTTCAGCGCCGCTTCTGCCCTCGTGTGGCTGGCCGTCGCCGCCCTCGTCTTCCGGGCCAGCCGTCGCAACTCCCCCGGGGTGGCCCCGTGGGCTGCCGTCGCCGCAGGGCTGCTGGCGGCATCCGTCGGCATCCGGGTGCTGTCACCCGTCCCGTGGGCGGCGACAGGTTTCTCGTCGGCCTTTCTGTTCTCGGCCGCGGTGCTCACGCTCGCGACAAGCATCCACCGGGTCCAGCAGATCCTGGCGTCGGAGGACAAGGCCCAGCGGCGACTCCAACTCGCGCTGACAGCCTCCATCTACCAGACGGCCCGTGACCGCCGGGCGCTCGATCATTGGATCCACGACCTCCGGAACGCGGTGGCGGGGCTCCAGGCGGCGGACGCGGTGCTGCGCGGCGGCAACGGGGCACGGTCTGCTGTAGAGCACGAGCTTGCCGACGCCATCACGGCCGAGCTGGCCCGGCTGCACGCCATGGTCGATCCCGCCCGGCAGCTCGACATCTCCGAGGTCGACCTCGCGGCCACGCTCGGTCCGGTGGTGGCCGCCGAGAGAGCCCGTGGCGCACCCGTCGCACTTCGCCTGCTCGCGCAGACCGTCCTGGCCGACGCCCCCTCACTGAGCCGCGTGGTCCAGAACCTCTTGGTCAACGCCCGGCTCTACGCCCCCGGGTCGGCCGTCACCGTCACGGCGGTGCCACGTGACCGAGCGGTGGAGATCTCGGTGCAGGATGGTGGTCCGGGCATCGCCACCGCCGAACGGTCCGCCGTCTTCGAGCCCGGCGAGCGGGGGACTGCCAGTGCCGGGACCGACGGCAACGGGCTGGGTCTCTACGTGGCCCGGACGCTGGTGACCGCCATGGGGGGTTCCATCGTGGTCGGCTCCGGCGAGAGCCCTGGCTGCCGCATGGTGATCGCGTTGCCTGCGCCCGCCCCGGCAGCCGGCACCGCACGAACCGTGGCACCGCCACCCCGTCCCATGCCGGCCAGGATCGTCACGTCAGCCTGAGCGCAGGAGGGCTCCAACATGACCATGGTGATGCTCGTCGACGACCACCGTCTCTTCAGCGCGTCGCTGGCCATGGCCCTCCGGAACAGCGGCTTCGACGTGGACACCCCGGCGCTGACCAGTCTCGACGACGTCGCCGATCGGATCCTCGAGACCCGTCCTCACCTCGCCATCATCGACCGGGACCTTGGGGCGCTCGGTAGCGGAGAGTCGCTCATCGGCGGAGCCGTCGAGGCCCATGTGCCCGTCGTCGTCGTCACCGGCACCCTCGACGACGTGGTGGCAGGACGCTGCTACTCCCGCGGTGCCACGGCGTGCCTCTCCAAGAGCCAGCCGCTCGAGGAGCTCTTGAACGCCGTCGGCG
This sequence comes from Actinomycetes bacterium, assembly GCA_021791845.1. GTDB lineage: Bacteria > Actinomycetota > Acidimicrobiia > Acidimicrobiales > RAAP-2 > JAJYVT01. The sequence continues at coordinate 37,903 of JAJYVT010000015.1, forward strand.
CGGTGGCCGACGGGCGGCAGGCGGTGGCCGGCGCCGACCGCTACCGCTGCATCGATGCCTGGCGCCGGTGGCAGGCGTCCGTCGATGCGGCCGCCGGTCCGTTCGCCCAGCTGACCGGGCGTGAGGCCGCCGTCTTGCGAGCCCTCATGGACGGCCGGACGGTCAGGGCGATCGCAGCCTCGAGCGCCGTCTCGGAGACGACCGTGCGGAGCCAGGTGCGCTGCATCCTCTCGAAGCTGGACGTGTCGAGCCAGCTCGAGGCGGTGGCCATGGCCCTGCGGGCCGGATGGCCTTCGTCAGCCTCGGCAGCGATCATCCCGGCCCGCGAACACGCCCGGCAATGACGACTCCGCGAAGGTGGCCGCCCCAGCACAGGTAGATCATGGCGCCTCCGCGCGAGGCCGCGTTACGGACGTATCCGCGGTGGGTGACCGGCGGACCGACTGCGGCGCAGGGCGTCAAGGGTCCACTTTGTCGCCATGCACCCGCCCTTGACCCACGCCTTCCGTCCTCACTGACCCACAGAAAGCGACGAGTCCCAAGTTCGGAGGCACGCGCTCTTCATCAAAATTGGGGATGCGCGTAGACCAACCCGGCGCATACTCTACATGTCGGAGTGGCAGGGCCACTCCACAGAAACCGGGCGGAAGCGAACTGTCACACCCTTGACCAGTTCGCGCTCCAACCGCATTTTGCACGCCAGGAGCAACACGGAAATGCGAGAGCAGGCTGGAGTCGGCTAGTCGAACACGCATACGGCTCGCCCATCCCGACGGACACTAGCGTTTCACCGAACTCGGCGAACCGCATGTCACCCGTCCGGAGCAATCTTCATGCGCCATCCCGACATTTCGCGCTCCAGTTACGCACGCCGTCGAGAAGGCCAGAGTGCCGCGAAGGAACATCCAAGTCACCGGTTGCAACAGCTCTCTGCAAGAGCGAACGCAGCACCCGTCAATGAAGGGGGACATGAATGACATCGACCGAGCGGCACCGCGTCCTCGTGCTCGGGGGTGACGGCTACCTTGGCTGGCCGACTGCCATGTACCTCTCAGCGCGCGGTCACGAGGTCACGGTCGTCGACAACTACTTGCGACGACTGCTCCACATGGAGGTTGGAAGTGGATCGCTCGTTCCGATTGCGGACGACCTCGATCAACGAGCAAGCGCATGGCAGGAGCTGACTGGCAGACAGATCCGGGTGGTCGTCGGAGACCTCACCGACTGGGCAGTGGTGCAGCGTGCGTTCCTTGAGTCAGAGCCTGACACCGTCATCCACTATGGCGAAATTCCCTCGGCACCCTACTCAATGACGAACCGAGAGCGTTGTGTGTTTACTCAGCACAATAACATCATAAATACCCTCAACATCTTATGGGCACTGAGGGACTATGCACCTCAGGCTCATCTCGTAAAACTGGGAACCATGGGTGAATATGGCACTCCCGACATCGACATCGAAGAAGGTTGGATCGTAATCAACCATAACGGGCGATCAGACCGTCTACCCTTTCCCAAGTTGCCGGCGTCCTACTACCACTGTTCAAAGGTCGCCGACTCTACCAACATCGAGTTTGCATGCCGTTCTTGGGGCCTACGCGCCACCGATCTCAACCAAGGGGTGGTCTACGGGATCGACACCGACGAAACGGTTCTCGACCCGCGTCTTTCCACGCGGTTCGACTACGACGCAGTTTGGGGTACCGCGATCAACCGATTCTGCGTCCAGGCAGTCGTCGGGCATCCGCTCACGGTGTATGGCGGAGGTGGTCAGACGCGTGGTTATCTAAACATTCGGGACACTCTGCGATGTGTGGAGCTGTCGACGCTTCATCCGGCGGTTCCAGGCGAGTTTCGCGTGTTCAACCAGTTCACTGAGCAGTTCTCCATCAACGAACTGGCGAATCTCGTACTGAGGGCCGCCCATGACTTCGGAATCGAAGCGACGATCGAATCGGTCGAGAACCCGCGGGTGGAGAAGGAAGCCCACTACTACAACGCGAAGCACCAACGCCTCCTCGAGTTGGGGCTAACCCCGCATCTTCTCTCGACCGAGCTGGTTGAACACATGTTCGACACGATCGAGCGTTACCGTGATCGGGTCGCGAGCAGCCACATTCTCCCTAAGGCTCGTTGGCGACCCCGGGCACTGGTGCAAGTCTGAGCGGGCAACACGTCAAGCGGGGGAGCCTCGTGCGACGCTTTCGGCTAGGCGCCCAGTTGCTCGGCGCGTGGTTGCTGCTCGCAGCTGGCATCTTAGGGTTGATCACGCTGAAAACCGCGGGTGCCCAGCATCGGCATCCGAATCTGCGTCTCGAGGCGCCGTTGTCGACTCACCTGGCCAGCACCGAGGCCGCAGCCTGGCGGGCCTTTCCCAACTACACGGATGCAGTCCCGGTGCTTTGTTATCACGGTGTCGGGGCGCTCCCCGCGTCCTCCCAGCTCAACGTATCGCGGACACTGTTCGCACAGACGATGCTCGCCTTGCATATCGGCGGATTCCACACGCTCACGTTGCGGCAGTACGTGGCCTGGTACAGCGCTTGGCGCTCCGGAGGATCGTACCATCTTCCCACCAAACCCATTCTCTTGACGTTTGATGATGGGCGGTCTGATAGCTACCGAGCGGTGGACATGACCTTGCGCCGCTACAAGTTCCATGCAGTCGAGTTTGTGGTACCGGGGTGGGTCCGGGCCCATCCGGCATGGGAGCTTCAGTGGACGACGATGCGCTCGATGGACTCTTCTGGTGTCTGGACAGTCCAGGAGCATTTCGGCTACGGCAAAGAGACTGTTTCGTATCGTCGTTATGGAACACGAGGCGGTCGCTTCGGCTATCTCTCATGGCTTGGGGGCCTCCGCCGCGGTCACCTCGAGTCGCTCCGTCTGTTCCTCAAGGACTTCCACGCCAACATGGACTGGGGCGTTGCACAGCTCCGCACGCACTTGCCCGACTACAGGGTCCTCGCGATGGCAATGCCGGCGTCTGACCAGGGGCAGACCACGAACACAGCGACGATCGAGCCCCACGTTGTGTCTTGGCTCGATGCGCACTACCCGGTTGTGTTCACCGGGGATTACCTCTACGGCGGTCCTACAGGCACGGTCCTTCCGTACCGCCTTTCGAAGCAGCTCGTGTTTCGTCTCGCGATGAAAAGCCAGTTGAGTGTGCCAACGCTGCTGTGCCGGCTAAAAGACTACGCGGCTGGAGCGCCACCGTCGAAGGAGTACCAGTGCCCAGGTCTCGAGTCTCGCCATCGGGGTCAGCGGCGCACCCCCCAGACAATCTCAACCACGAAGACCGTCAATCCGACTGCACCGATTGCGCCGCCGGCGGCTATGAGAAGGCACGGAACTAGAGCCGACACTGTGGCCAACGTGCCTCAGGCTCAGGAGTGAAACTTGTGATGGCCTGCCTGGCGGCTCTGGCGACCATTCTTGTGGCACCGATCGCGGGCGCGTCGGGTCGCCGCCAAGCTACGTGGATCATTTCGGATCAGACGTCGTCCGGTTGGGTGTCACCAGCCGTCTCAGGCGTCTTGTGGTACGGCACGACCGCCGCCCCGAGCACCCGAGCCGTGCCGATCTTCACGAGCGTGAGCGGCCTGCGCCATGCCCTTGCAACGAAGGCGCTCGGCAAAGCCAGGCTCGTTGCTTACGACCCAGAGAAGTGGTCGCGCACTCCGATAGCTGAGCAACAGCGGCCGATCTCGGCTATGCGAGCGTTCACCGCCTTGGCACACGGTCATCACCTTGGATCCATTGTCGTGCCAGGACGAGACCTGCCTCTCGCGCCAGGGGCGTCATGCACCAAGTTCCGGGGGGAAACGCTGGATCAAGCGTTCTTGGCCTGCGGTTTGACTTTCGGCGCCGTCGGAGCCACATATCTGGTGCTGCAGGTGGCCTCCGAGGAGTCCACACCAACCGCATTCTTGGACGTTCTACGTGAGGTGGGGCAGCAACTCCATTTGGCCAGTCCCCGCACGCGCCTCATGGTCACTCTGTCGACTTCCGGCCTCAAATTCGGACCCCTGTCGGCGCTGGCTCGCCGGGCTTCCATCTACGCGAGTGGGATCGAGCTGAACACGACACCCCTGGGTGTGCCCGAGGCGCGGCACGTGATCGCGGCGGTCGGATCGTGAGCCCTACGGTGCCGGACGGTGGGGGGAGGGACACGACGACGGGTCGCACTGACGGCTTCTATCTCACCCCAGATACGGCGCCGGCCGGCCTTGCCGTCAGTCGCTCACGCCTGGCAGCACCGCTGCTATTGGTCGCCTTCGCTATCGCTGCAACGGTGCTGAACCGGTGGCTGCTGCTCAGCGTGCACTACTACGCTGACGATCTTGGCCGCGTGCTCGGCGTTGCTCATGACCGGTTGGGCCACCAAGGCTCAGCAGTTGTGCGCCCGCTCTACGTGGCGCTCGTACTGGTTGTGACCATCATGCTGTCGGGAACGCTTCCCCGTCGGTTGCGGTTCCTTCTCGTTGCGCTCGCCACTTTCGGCGTCCTGTGCCTCGCCTCCGACATCCTGCTCGCAGAGCTCTCGGCAGCTGGGGTACCAGGTCCATTCAGCATCCTTGGAAACGCAATAGCGGGTGTCGCGGGAATCCTCGCGCTGGCTGGTGGCGTCTTCACCAGTGCGGCGCTCCCGCGCGGCGTCTCGGTGGCGAAAGAGGTCCCACGGTGGCGTTGGGGTGTTGCGCTTGCGGCCCTTGGCGCCGCCGTAAGTGTCGCGGGGGTTCTCGTCACGGTGAAGTACCTGCACCGCGAGCTCGTCGCCGCCGAACGGGTTCCCGTCCTTGCCGGCGTGGGCTCGGCCGTCCTACTCTTCTTCGGGCTGTTGGCGGTGTTCCTCTACCTGCTCGACCGCGCCGTCGCACGCTCTAGGCACGTGGAAATGTCCATGCCATCGGTGGCAGTCGTCGTACCGGCACAAAACGAAGCGGGAGTGATTGGCGACACCCTGGCGTCCATCGATGCGGCCGCTGGCGAGTACCCCTCACCCGTTCGAGTCTATGTCGTCGAAAACGGCTCAGTGGACAACACGGCAGGGGAGGCCCAAGCCGCCATCACTGCCATGCGACACGCGGCTGGTGTGGTGCTTACGTGTCCTCCCCACGGCAAGGCAGCCGCGCTGAATCACGGCATAGCGGCGTGTGACGAGGAGATTGTGCTGCGGATCGACGCCGACACGGTCGTTACCTCGTCGGTGCTGCTCGGCTTGATGCGACATTTCGCTGACCCGAGAGTTGGAGGAACGAGCGGTATGCCGCTGCCTCGGTCCAGAAGAGCGTGGATTTGCCGCATGCGGGCGGTCGAAGTCATCTACCAGGTCGGGTTCAAGCGATCGGGTTACAACGTCATCGACGCGGTGGGGGTCTTGCCGGGTGCACTCGTGGCCTATCGGCGCGATGTCCTTGTTGCGCTCAATGGTTTTGCTCAAGGAATGAACGGAGAGGACGCTGACATGACCGTGCGCGTCGGTCGTCTCGGATATCGCATTGTTTCTGATCCGACCGTGCGTGCTTTCACGGAGATGCCGAGCACCTTCGCATACCTTCGGGAGCAGCGGATGCGTTGGAGTCGCGGCACCTATCACATGCTCGCACGAAACAAGTCGGCTATCATCCGGGTGGAAGGACTCCGGGCGGTGTGGATGCTACCCTGGGCGGGGTTCATCATGCTCCGGCGCCTGATGATCCTTCCGTTCGCCTGTGTGGCGCTGGCGCTCTTAGCCGAGACTCACTCGTTCGTGAGCATGGAAGAAGTCGCAGCCGGCGGGGCGATCCTGCTCGGCTTTCAACTTGTACAAATGGCTGTGTGCATGGCGTTCTTCCGGGAGTGGAGACTCATAGCGGAGATCCCGAGTTATGTCGTGTTCCGCTTGATCGTGTCCTTCTATGCGCTCGAGACGCTGCTAGGGCTGTCGTTCCGTCCTCTCACGCCGCCCGAAGATGACCTCAAAGCGCTAACAGCGCGTACTCCAAATGCGGGCACGTGACACCACCCTGACAACTTCGATCGGGGCGACGCTCCCCACCAACCGATTTCCCTCCGTCTCGCCCGAGGTCTGGCATCAATCGCCGAGGTCGGTCACCATCGCCTGTACCGTCACTGTGGTAACGGCAAGGGGACCCCCGAGCACGACCAAGTGAGTGATCACCGTCCCGTCCGAATCGATACCCTGCGCACCAGCCAGCTTCAAGAGCTCCGAAAGGGGAGGCCCGATGGCGTTCGGGTTCTCGGTCAATAGCATCGGCTCCGGGTCGGCACGTGTCCCCACGCCTGCCGCAACAACCGCACCGGCGAGCCCGTCAGAATAGACGTCACCTCGGGCCACAACCACGCCACCGGTCGGCGCCCAACCTGCTCCGAGCTCAGAGACATTGGAGGCGAGTTCGAGCGATGCCAACTCGGTTGCAGTTTGCATATAGGTGGTGCCGGCGACTCGAAGAACGGACAGGCCGAGGCCCTCCAAAGCGGACACCACAGCTGTGGACACCGCGAGTGGCCCGCCCATGACAATGATCTGCTCGACGCCTAAACTCTCGATCGCTGTCTTGACCGCTTGCGACAACGCCGTCGGAGACGTAAGGAGAAGCGGTAGGTGCTCCGAGTAGGAGAGCGTGGCCGCCGACTCCGCATCCTGAAATTCCGCACCAGTCGCTACGATCGCGCTGGCGAGTGCGCCCGCTCGAGTCGGTGGAGCGGACGAAGAGCCGTCCGTCGCATTGTAGAGTCCGGATCCACCGTATGCGGCGGCAAGGTCCAATCCGCCGACGAACGCGGCACCAGGTTGCAGGGCGACATAGCGCGCGGTTGTGTACGCGGTGCTGCCATACACGCGGTTCACAGAGATCGGCCTTGTTGTGACAGTGTCTCCGCCGCAGGACGTCGCATGGCGGCTTTCGATCGACTGAGCAACCTTCGCTGAGACAGCCAGCGGCCCTCCAACAATGTAGACCTGGGTGATCCCCTCGTCTCGTAGTGCCTGTCCGGCCGGTGTCGATAGCGCATCGGGAGGGGTTAACAGGATTCCCGTCTTCAACCATCCCGCCAAGTATGAGGCCGCCAGAGCGTCAGAGGAGCTTTCGTCGCTCGCCAGCACCACCGGGCGACCACCAGCCCTTCCCGGGCATGTTGTTCTTGTCCAGGGAAACGCATGAAAGAGCGCATCTGCTGCAGTGGCGTCCGCTGTGCTCCCAGCCAGTCGCGTCGTGACAACGGCGTGGGCAATCGATGATGTTGCGGTGCCTGGAGGCGTCGCAATTGGCGCGCGCAACATCGAAAGGTAAGTAGCGAAATACGACGTCGCGTTGCTGAACCAAATGGACACGTAGTTCAGGTGGTCGGACTCCATGACCTGCGTGTCTTGGTACGCCGCCTGGGGGGCTATTCCGTTCCCATCGGTCGAGTCAACGGTCAACTGCGGCATCCACCGCTCAGCCGTGCCTGCATACTCCTCCTGTAGGAGGGCTACAGCGTGAGCGAACGAACTGGGCCCCTTTCTTGCCCAGGTTTGCGTCTGGACGATCGTCAGATTCAATTGGTTACTCAGTTGTCCGTACTGCCACCCGTACTGCAGCAGATCTGACTCGAGAAGTGGCCGCCCAGTCGGCGCGGCACCCGCCTCCTTGCCCGAAGCGATGGCGTCGCTCGCAGCGGATTCCATGTTCCGGAGCGTTGTCCCCATCGTCCAGCGGAACTCCGGCTCATTTGACATGCCAGGTTCGTATCCGTAGATGATCCCACTGATGGAGCTACTCACATCTTTGGCGGCAACTGCTATGTTCTTCGTACCGGCGGTATATGCGAAAATCTCGTTACCAGGAAACTCGAGTTTCAACGCAGTAGCGGACTGGTTTAACCACTGCGTAGACAACGGGTTCGCGTTATTCCCGCTTACAAGGACAAACAAGTCACTGGTTCGTATGTAGCCACTAACATCATGAAGCACAAAGTTCAATTGTGTATTGTCATATATATTGATTGCCAGGCTGATCCCGCATGTCCTCGAGCTCTCTTGGCAGCTGGTCCCACCAACGTGATACGAGGTGAGCACACCTGAATCGCCAGCCGTCACGCGACCGCTGGTTGCTGTGGCGATCGCTGGCAGCGCCAGTGCCACAGTAACGGCGGCTCCGGTCGCAAGCGCGAAAGCTGCAACGAGGGACCCCCGAATTGCCACTCCCCATTCCCCCTTCCCACTCCCAAAGCCATTCTACACGGACCGTGAACTCGCCTGGCGTCCCCCGTAGAGCCAGCTCGCTCAGGCTCGGGTCCCTCCTCGCGTTGGTACTCGCGCTCTTCGTGGTCGGCCCCAGCAGCGAGCCGGTGTCCGTTCCGGCTGCCACGAGAAACGCGGAGTCGAGCGTGCCGTTCGCGCCCCGAGGCTGGGTCAGGATGCCGCCGCGTCGTCTGGCACGGGATCGCCGACGTGAAGCCGACGTCACCGTTCGAAACGCGGTGCCCGTTCCAATCGTCCACGACCTGATAACAGAACCGCCGACGTACAGCTCCCTCCGGACCCTGGAGGGCCGGACCGCCGGAACTTAGGAGCGCTGTCCGTCGACACCGTCAGTGTGCGCATGGTCCGGCGGCTTCGCCGAGAGGAGCCATGCAGCGCTCCAACGGATGCCATCACCTCGACAGTCTCCATGTCACGATCGACCCTTCCGTCCTACTGCCTCCGTGCCGGACGATCCGCTGGAGCTGGCGGCCCCTCGTCGTCGCTGAGCCTGCGCACCCGTAGCCGCTATTGCGCTATGCCATCAGGGTGAAGCGATCCACTGATCGGTGGTGGACCCTCCACCTCCAACGATGGTGGTCAGGTCATTGGCTGGACGACTCGTCGCTGCTCCGGCTTGCGTGAGCGTAGACGAACGCCCCGAGCTCTCGGACCAGCTCGACGAGCAACCGCTGGTCCGAGCTGCTCACCGGAGGCGCTTGGTCCGCTGCCGCCGAAAGAAGCTCCGTCTCCTGGTTTGCGATGGCGAGACGGCGGGAGCCGTAGGCCAGGATGAAGGCGTCCGCAACCACGTAGAAGTCGCTCCAGTCTTCCTGCACGTGTGCCGGGCTGAGGAGCCCCTGCAACAGTGCCAACGCGTAGCGGTACAGCTGTTCGGCCGTGGGCATCGAGATGTCGCCGCGGGCGTCGAGGTAGCGGAGCAACTCGGGATCTCTCGAGTGCAGGTGCGCAAGGAGGTGCTCGTTCATCCCGTCCTCAACTCGCTGCCACCGTCACGGTGAAGGTACGCGCACCCAGGGTCAACGTGAGCACCACGGTCGCCTGCCATGTCGGTCCCTTCCCGACGAGGGAGAACGCCGAGAGCGCCTGCGATGTCCCTTCGGGGACCGTCGAGTCAGCCGGCGTGAAGGACGCGCCGGGTGACGCGACCGTCGCGTACACCCCCTTCACCACGAGCGGTTCCCCCGTCGTGTTGGTGAGCGCGTGGCCGGAGGCGTCCACGAGCTCGACCTTCCACGAGAGGCCGCCCGTCGCCCCCAGTGTCGAGTCGGTGCAGGTGACCTTCGCCTGTGTGGTGGTGCTGCAGACCAGTACCCCTCCCGAGGCGTCCACGACGGAGAGCCCAGCCAAGGGTGTGACCACGGTCAGGGTGAACGACTGGGTGGCGGCGGGGGCGACCCCGTTCGATGCCGTGAGAGTGAGGCCGATGCTCCCGCGAGTGCCCAACGGTGGGCTGCCGGAAAGCGTGGCGGTGCCGTTCCCGTTTGTCGAGAGGGTCGCCCACGGGGGCAGTGTCGCCACTCCCACCCGGGCTTGCGGGTACCCGGAAGTCCTGACCGTGACGGTCCCCGTCCCCCCAGCCGTGAATGTCGCCCCGGCACCGCTCGTGAATGACGGCGCGACGTACACGGTGAAGCCGAGCGCGTTCGTGGAGACGGACGAGGTGTAGTTGCCTGTCGCGTCGTGGAACGACGCGGTGATCCCGGTGTAGACCCCACCCGGGAGAATCCCGGTCGTGCAGGTGCCGCTTGTCGGATAGCTGAAGGAGCAGAGCGTCAGCTCCGGGTTGGCCGCCCGGAAGGTGACTGTCCCGCTCGCGCCGCGGGGGAGCCCGGTGACCCCGAGCGTCTGGGAACCCGTCGGTGCCTGGGCCTCGCTGGGCCCGAGGGAAGCGGCACCGAGGCCGTTGTCGTCCTGGACTTGGAAGTCGGTCTGGGCCGGGTTCACCGAGAGGTGCACCGTGTTCTGCGCACTTGTGCTGGCGTAGTTGCCTGTCGAGTCCGTGAACTGGGCACCGATCCTGTAGCTCCCGGCATTGAGCGTCGCCGGCGTTGTGCAACTGGTCCTCGACGGATAGCTGTAGCTGCAGAGCGTGAGGGCGTGGTGGCCCTCCTCGCCGACGGTGGCAAAGGTGACCGTGCCCGTTGCGCCCTGGGGCAGGCCGGACGCAGCAAGCGACGCCTTCCCGCCATAGGTGGCGGTTGCTTCCGTCGTGCCTGTCACGGTGATGTCGAACGGGCTCGGAGCGGGGGACACGTCCTCCGTCACCGTTGCAGACGACGAGATGTAGTTGTCGGGTGTCGGTGCGTACGTGGCGGTGACGGCGTATGGTCCGTCCACGGCTTTGAACGCGCCGTTGTCTGTGCACGTAGCCGACCCTTCGGAGAGCGGCACTGTCGCGCAGAGCACGCTCGCCTGGCCGGCGGCATCCGTCGCCTTGAAGGTGACCGCGCCGACGGGCCCGGGTACCCCGAGGCCGGGGAGGTCGGCGCGGATGCTTGCCGTGTAGCGGACCTTCTGGAACGAGACCGAGTGGCCCGCGCCCACGAAGAGGCGGTCCGAGCCCGAGAAGCCCGAACGCACCTGGGAGCTCGAGGTCAGGATCGTCGTCGTCTTGTCCGGGTTCACCGTCTGGATCGGTGTGAGGGCGCCCGTCGACCCCTTGAAGCGCGCGTCGCCGGTGTACGAGGCGGTGGCCCGGTAGGGCGAGTCGACCGCCTGGAGCGGCACGGTCGGGATGCACACTGCGTGGCCGAGGAAGGCAGGGATCGCCTGGGTTGTGCCCCCCGCACAACTGATGTGGTTCCCGTTGGCGTCACTGAGGTCGAACGTCACCGTGCCCGTCGGCCTGGCCATGTCGGTCCCGCCGACCGGAGCGGCGACGATGGCGACGGGCTCGCCAGTCACCGAGGGGTCGGGCAACGAGACCACGTCGAGGGTGGTGGCGCGCTTTGTGACGGTGATCGACAGGGGGACCGAGAGAGCCGACACGTCCGAACCGTCGGTCACCTTGAAGACGAGCCCTGTGGTCTTCCCGGCGGAGGTCGGTGTGCCGGTGATCGTCCCTGTGGGATGGAGCGTCGCCCACTTCGGCAGGCTTCCAGACGAGAGGGCCCAGGTGAACGCGGTTCCCGGCGGCCCACCGATGGCTTGGAGTCTCGTTGTGTAGGGGGTTCCGACGGTGCCGTTCGGAAGAGCGGCCGTGGTCACCTTCACGGTCGTGACGCTCGCCGTGGTGGTGCCCGAGCGCCAGTGTGTGCCGATAGACGCGTGAACGGTAAACGTGTAGGCCCTGCCGGGCGTGAGGTTGGAGACGCTGCACGAGTCGACGGTTTGCGGATCTGTGCAGACCACGGCCGTCCCTGTCTCGACGACCACGTAGCGCGCAGAGGCGAGTTGGGTCGTCGGGTTGGTCCAGGAGACCTTCACGGTCGTGTTGCTGCCTGTCTCCGTGACAGCGGCACTGGTCGGTGCTGAGAGCACCGCAGCGGAGGCCACGGCGTTGTTCCCTGGCGGGTCGGTCACCTTGACCAGGAAGTAGGCGAGTGCCGCCCCCATGGAACCGACGACGAAGGCGCCCGCGAACAGGAGCACCCAAACGAACGCGCCGCGGGCCCGTCGGTGCTTGGCCATCACTTCTTCACCGTGATCGTGACCGGCACCGAGAAGTTCGCTCCCTGGCATGCTGTCGCAGCCGAAGGCGACATCTCGACGGCTGTCGGGAGTGTGACGATGTTCGCCCCCGGGCTGAGCACCTCGTGGAGGTTCGGCCGGGTCACGACGCTGACACCATCATCGGCGGCCGTGCAGGAAGGGTGCCCGGCTGTGGCGGTCACTGTCGGGCTGGGTCCCGCCTGGACAGAGATCAGCACCACTGTGACGTCGTTTGCGTTGACGATCTTCAACCGCAGCGTGGCCGCCCCGCCCGGTCGGAGCTTGTCTGTGACGGTCGCCGTCAGGTGCTCGACCGTGACCGGCTGGATGGACCCGACGCTGGCCGCGCCCGAGCCGCTTCCTGTGACCGAGAAGTAGCCGTACGCGGTGCCGCCTGCCGCCCCGAGCACCAGGGCGATGCCGCCCGCGATGACCATCGCGTGGCGGTGGAGTCGTCGCGCCACCACCAGCCGACGTCGCGCCACTGGCACGTGCTCTTCGCCGTCAGTCGTCATTATCACCGCCTCGTGGCGAGTACGAGAAATGCAAGGTGAGCGTCAGTCCCTGGCAGGCGTCCTGTGTGACCCCCGTTGTGAGCATCTTGATGCGCGGCCAGCGGGCGGGTGTGATCCCGCTACTCGCGAGCGTGAGACCGACCGAATGTGCCGGGATGGCGAAGACGGCACGGAGCGTCTGCACCCGGAAATTCCGCGACGCCGGGCAGCTCGACGACGGTGAGGTGACCGTTACGATGATCGATGTGGCGGGCAACGTGATCGGCCCCCCTGTCTTGTCCGAGAAGGTGAGGTCGATGGGACTTGTCGTTCCGGGGTAGAGGACCTTTGTTGCCGTACCAGAGATGGTGAAGTGGGTCGTCTCGTGGTCGCCGCCGCCTTCCTGATCCCGCGGACCGTGGTAGCTAACCAGGGCGAGGTTCCCTTCAGTGGCGACGCCCCCTGACGGAGGAATCCCGGGCTTGCTAACGACGAGGGTGAAGACGCCTATCACCACGAGCGCGATAGAGGCTGCCAGCGTCATCCACCGAACCAGCCTTGCCCTCCGCACCCGTTCGCCCCTCATATCGCCCTATCACCTCGCCGACGGCACCGACCACACTGCATCCACCCGCCCCGTTTGCGCCTTGCAGCGACGGTTCCGGCAGCACGGGTCGGGGCCGGACCACGGAGAGAGCCCCCGTGGTCCGGCCACCGTCCTCATGTCGCTCTGACTGGCAACACAACGCTCATCCGACTGTCATGATGTGACGTGGAGGGTCACCTTCGGGTTCACGTTTTGGCAGGCATCCTCGTCAGCCTGCGTCTGTGTCTTTGTGTAGCTTGCATCTGTGCCTGTGTTCATGGAGATGGTCTCCGTGACGGTGGTGGATGCGCCCGGCTTGAGGACATTTGTCTTCATTGTCGGCGCACCCAGGTTGAACCACTGCGTCTGGCACCCGAACTGCGTTGGAACGTTGTTCCCGGTACTTTTTGTCGGACCTACCAACGCCCCGGATGTTGCTGTGTAGACGAATCCTGTCGGGAAGTACGCTTTGGGCCCCACGCTCGATGTTGTCGCGTGTGTGATTTTCCCACTGGCAGCGAAGAGCCCGACCGACGATGGGGTGTTGTTGGTGACGGTGAACGTGAGCGTCTCCGCAGGCCCACCGGGGTACAGCGTGCCTGTGTGACCAGTCTCGGCCACTGTCACGTGCGACGAGTGCCCGACATTTGCGCTGCCCGCCCCGGTGCCTGTGGACGTGAAGTACGCGGCGGCGATCCCAGACGCACCTGCCGCCAGGCCAGCGGCCAGGGCGGTCGCGATGATCGCCTTCTTGCTCTTGAACATGCTCAATTTCATCTTCAGTGTTCTCTCCTCAACTAGTGCGCCTTCGCGCTGTGCTCTTCCTTTCTCAACCCCAGCGGACCCACGAGCCCCGAGGCGCTCTCGAGCCCGCAGTCCGAGGTGAGGAGTGGAGTGAGCGCGTCCGAGATCAGACACAGAGCCACCGGTGCAGCGTCCCGCCGAGATGAGGACGGCCGGGATTCACTTCCGGGAGCACAGCGCTCCGGACACAACCACACGCCGTCGTTCCCCTCTGCCTCAACCGCTGGGTCGAGCCAACGACGCGCCAAAGCAACGCTTCTTACGGATCCCTGGACTCCACCCCTGGTGGTGCTACGCCACCCTCGGTTAGATGTCTGGCTCTTCTGACGGATCCGTGGGCGTCGAACGGGCCGTGACCGCATGGCGCTGAGGAACTGCGCGACCAGCCAGCCGGACGAGCCGGCTGGCACGATCCATTGTGGAGTCGTTGACGCGTCCGG
>JAJYVT010000091.1 GCA_021791845.1 Actinomycetes bacterium
GGCCGGCGAGGGCCCAGCGGGGGTGCGGAGGATGGCGCAGGCACTGAGCGGCAAGCGACAGCAGATCCTGGAGTACATCGGAGACTGCCTGCGGGACCGGGGCTATCCCCCCTCGGTGCGGGAGATCGGCGAGGCGGTGGGCCTCACCTCATCGGCCACGGTGCACAGCCACCTGGCGGTGCTCCAGCGAGAGGGCTACCTGCGGCGCGACCCGACCAAGCCGCGGGCCATCCAGGTGCGCTACGAACCGTCGTCCCAGGTCGCGATGGCTCCGGGGCCGGTCCGACACATCCCCCTGGTGGGCGAGGTGGCCGCCGGCACCGGTGTCCTCGCCCAGGAGAACGTGGAGGAGATCGTCGCCCTTCCGGAGGACTTCACCGGCTCGGGCTCGCTGTTCATGCTGCGCGTCCGGGGGGACTCGATGATCGAGGCCGGGATCTTCGACGGGGACTTCGTGGTCGTCCGCCAGCAGCCGGACGCCGAGAACGGCGACATCGTCGTCGCCGGCATCCCCCACGACGAGGCCACCGTCAAGAGGTTCACCCGGCGCCGCGGCAAGGTGGTGCTGACGCCGGCCAACCCTGCGCTCTCGCCGATGGAGCTCGCCCCCGAGGACGTGACCGTCTTCGGCAAGGTGGTCACCGTCCTTCGGCGCCTTTGAGCGGCGGGCGGCGGGCGGCGGGCCCATGAGCGACCGGCGACCGGCGACGGGCCCCTGAGCGACCGGCGACCGGCGACGGCCCGCTCACCCTGGAGCAGAACCTGTCCCCGGCTCGCCTGCCAGCAGATGCTGGAGGACGTCCCGCACGTGCTCCAGCGACGACTGGGTCACGTGCTCGTCGGGGTGGTGGGCGAGCAGCGGGTCGCCGGGGCCGAAATTGGCGGCCGGGATGCCGTGCTCCCAGATGCGGGCCACGTCCGTCCACGCCACCTTCGCCCGTGGCGGCGCGCCGCTGCGGGCCACCAGTGCCGCCAGCACGGGATCGCCCAGCGACGGCGGTGCGCCGTCGGCCGCGTCCACCACGGCCACACGGTCGCCGAGCGCCGGGTCGACCAGGCCGGCGAACACCTCGCCCAACGCCGCTTCCGCCGCTGCCGCGTCCCGGTCGGGGGCGTAGCGATGGTTGAGCGTCAGGTCCACCCGGTCGGGCACGACGTTGGCGGCGACGCCGCCGTCCACCAGCACCGCCTGCAGCTGCTCCACGTAGGTGCACCCGTCCAGCTCCACCCGCCGGCCATTCCACCGGGCCACCCGTTCGAGGACCGGCCCCAGACGGTGGATGGCGTTGCGCCCGGCGAAGGGGCGGGAGGTGTGGGCCCGCACCCCACCGAGGTGCACGGCGATGCGCATCGTGCCCTGGCACCCGGCTTCGACGCGCCCGTCCGTGGGCTCGGGGACGACGGCGACGTCGGCCACAAGGAGCTCGGGACGCTCCTCCCACAGCCGGCCGAGCCCGCTCTCTGCCCGCGCCACCTCCTCGCAGGTGTAGAAGCACCAGGTGACGTCGACGGCCGGCTCGGCCACCGTCGTGGCGAGGTCGAGCATCACGGCGAGCCCGCCCTTCATGTCGCAGGCACCGATCCCCCAGAGCGCGTCACCCTCGATCCGGGGGATCTCGTTGCCGGCCGGCGGCACCGTGTCGAGGTGGCCGGCGACGAGCACGCGGCGCCGCCTCCCCCCCGTCGTGCGCGCCACCACGTTGTCGCCCACACGCTCCACCGTCAGCCAGGGGCACCCCGCCACGGCCGCCGCCACGTGGTCGGCGATGGCCGCTTCCTCGTGGCTCACCGACGGGATGGTCACGAGCTCGGCCGTCCGCTCGAGGAGGTCCCGCTCCGCCGTCCCGCGCCCGGCCACGGTGCCCCTCACGTCGAGACGCCGTGCTCGCGCAGCACGGCGTTCAGCTGGGCCTTGTCGTGCCGCTCACCCGGCGCAAGCCGGCGGATGACGAGCAGGCAGGGGAGGTAGAAGTCGCCACCGGGGAACGTCCGCCGGCGTGAGGCGGGCACGGCCACGCTCCAGGCCGGGACTGCTCCCCGGCCGAGCTCCTCGCCCGACTCGGCGTCGATCACGGGGATGGAGGGGTTGAGCACCGAGCCCTCGCCGAGGACCGCTCCCTCCCCGACCCGCGCCCCCTGGGTGACCATGCTGCGGCTCCCCACCACCGCGTCGTCGCCGACCATGACCGGAACGGCGTTCGGGGGCTCCAGCACCCCGCCGATGCCGACGCCTCCGGAGAGGTGGACGCGTGCGCCGATCTGCGCGCACGACCCGACGGTGGCCCACGTGTCGACCATCGTGTCGGCCCCCACGCGGGCGCCGATGTTGACGTACGACGGCATGAGGACGACCCCGGGCGCCAGATAGGCGCCCCAGCGGGCCGATGCCCCCGGCACGACGCGCACGCCCTGCTTCGCCAGGTCGTGCTTCAGCGGCAGCTTGTCGGCGAACTCGAAGGGCCCCACCGACTCGGGCTCGACGGAGCGGAGCCGGAACAGGAGCAGGATGGCCTTCTTCAGCCACTCGTGCACGACCGTCGCGCCGTCGGGTCCGGGCTCGGCCACCCGGGCCTCGCCGCGGTCCAGGAGGTCCACCGCCTCGGTCACCACGGCGAGCGCGTCGGTGTCGGCGGGCGACAGGCTGCTCGCCCGCTCCCAGAGCTCGTCGATCGCACGTCGCAGGTCGGTCTGTCCGTCGGTCACGCCGCCAGACTGTACCGACGCGGCCCGCCGCCGATCAGCTCCAGCCGCTCGCCGCCAGGCGCTCGGCCACGAGCTCGAGCCGCTCCATGGGCTGGACGACGGCGATGCGGACGTGCCCGACGCCGGGCCGGCCGTACAGGTCGCCCGGGCTCACCAGCAGTCCCGCCACGTTGGCCAGGTCCTCGGCCATGGCCCAGCCGTCGGTCCAGCGGGACGGGACCGCCGGCCACAGGTAGAAGCCGCCCGCCGGCAGCATCGTCGGGATGCCGGCCGCCGTCAGCGTCGACGCCAGGAAGGCCAGGCGCCCGCGGTAGCGCTCGCGCTGTTCCTCCACGTGGACCTCGTCCGCCAGCGCCACCGCCCCTGCCGCCTGGACCGGCCCGGGCACCATCAGCCCCGCGTGCTGGCGGACGTCGCGCAGGTACCGGACCAGGGCCGGGTCGCCTGCGAAGAAGCCCGCCCGCAGCCCGGCCAGGTTGGACCGCTTGGAGAGCGAGTGGACGGCCACCACGCCGTCCAGCCCGGCCTCCACGATCGAGCGGGGCTGGTCGTCCCAGGTGAACGGGGCGTAGCACTCGTCGGAGAAGACCGGGACGCCGTGGTCGCGCCCCCAGCGGGCGGCCGCACCCAGGTCGGTGAGTCCGCCGCCGGGATTGGCCGGCGAGTTCACCCACACGAGGAGGGCCCGCTCGGCGTCGGCGGGGTCGACCGCCTCGAGGTCGAGGCCGTTGCCGTCGGCGTCGGCCGGGGGCACCGGCACCGCCCGGCATCGGGCGAGCACGGCGCCCATCTCGTAGGTCGGATAGGCGAGCGCGGGGAAGAGCACCGTGTCGCGTCCCGGCTCCCGCAGGCGGAGGAAGTGCGCGGTCGAGGCCACCATCTCCTTGGTCCCGACACAGGCCGCAACCCCGCTCGGGTCGATCTCGGCCCCGAACGTCCGGCCGATCCACTCCGCCGCGGCGCGCCGGAGCGCGGGATTGCCGGCCGAGGGCGGGTACCCCCGCTCGGCCCCCGACACGGCCAGCGCCCGCACCACCGCGGCCGGGGGCGGGTCGCAGGGGGTGCCGATCGAGCAGTCGACCAGCCCGCCCGGAAGCGCCTGGGCGCGCTCGCGCAGGCCCTGCAGGCGCTCGTAGGGGTACGGCGGTGGCCGGAACGACCCCTTCACGACCACGGCGCGCACCCTGCCGGGCCGCAGGGGGCCTTCCCCCGCCGGGCCCTTTCGCTCGGGACCGGCACGCTGCTCGACCCGCCGACGACCACCGCCCTCACCGCCCCCTCCTCACGCCGAACGGACCACGAACTCGGAGAACCGGGCCCGGCCCGCCTCGTCGAGCACGACGTGCAGGAGGGCGGCGTCGTCGCCGTCCTCCTGCTCGACGACCTCACCCTCCCGGTGCACCGCCGCCAGCACGTCGCCCCTGGCCCAGGGGATCGACAGCTCGACCATGCGGTCGGTGCTGCGCAACCGCTCCCCCATGGCCCGCAACAAGGCGTCGGTCCCCTCCCCGGTGCGGGCCGAGATGCAGACCGCCCCCTCGTGGGCCTTGGCCAGGCGGGCAGCCTCGTCGCTGCGGTCCGCCTTGTTGACGACCAGGAGCTCGGGCACCGCCCCGGCACCGATCTCCTCGAGCACCTGGTGCACCGCGGCCATCTGTCCCTCCGGGTCGGCCGCCGAACCGTCCACCACGTGGACGACGAGATCGGTCAGGCGGACCGAGTCCAAGGTCGAGCGGAACGCCTCCACCAGCTCGTGCGGCAGCTTGCGGATGAACCCGACGGTGTCGGTCACGAGCACCGTCTCCCCCCCGGGCAGCGCCAGCTGCCGGGTGCGCGGGTCCAAGGTGACGAACAGCCGGTTCTCGGCCGGGACCCCGGCATCGGTCAGGCGGTTGAGCAACGTGGACTTCCCGGCGTTCGTGTACCCGACCAGCGCCAGCTCGCGATGGCGCCCCCGGCTCCTCGAACGCCGCTGGAGCTGGCGGGTCCGGTCCACCTCCCGAAGGTCGGCCTCCAGCCGCTGCATCCGGCGGACGAGCCGGCGGCGGTCGACCTCGAGCTGGGTCTCCCCGGGCCCGCGGGTGCCGATGCCGCCCGCCTGCTGGCTGAGCTCGCGGCCCCGCCCCCGCAGGCGGGGCAGGCGGTAGCGCAGGAGCGCCAGCTCCACCTGTGCCTTCCCCTCGGGGCTGCGGGCGTTCTGGGCGAAGATGTCGAGGATCACGGCGGTCCGGTCGATGGCCGTTCGCCCGAGCAGGCGCTCGAGGTTGCGTTGCTGCGCCGGTGACAGCTCGTCGTCGAAGACGACGGTGTCGGCGTCCTCGGCCTCCGCCAGAGCCGCCAGCTCGTGCGCCTTGCCCCGGCCGACGAAGGTGGCGGGATCCGGGCTCGTGCGGCGCTGGACGGTCCGGGCCACGACGTCGGCCCCGGCCGTGTCCACCAGCTCCGCCAGCTCGTCCAGGTTCGCCTCCACCGTCTCGAGGTCGGTGCCGGGGAGCACGACGCCAACGAGCACGATGCGTTCGCGGAACTCCCGGGTGATGAGCGTCCCGGTGAGCGCTGTCGTCATCGAGCTCCGCTCGAGCTCACCGGCGCGCCACCCTCGTGCAGGCCGACCCGACCCCCGTCGCCACCCGCCGGCGCCGACAGGCGTGCGGGATCGACCAGCACCCCGGCCACCCGGCGGACCGGGCCGGCCAGGACGGCCGAGCCGTTGCGGTCACCCTCGTCGGGCAGCCGCACCTCGAGGTCGCCCCCGGGGTTCGCCACCTCCACGACGTCGCCGGCCATGCCGAGGCTCCGGGCCACCGCGGCGGCGGCGCAGCTCCCGGTGCCGCAGGCCGCCGTCTCCCCCACCCCGCGCTCGAACACCCGCAGGGCCAGGCCGCCGGGGCGGGTGGCCCGCACCACCTCGACGTTGACGGGGGCGCCCAGCAGCTCGGTCACCCGGCGGTGCAGATCGGCGAGGTCGACGGTGTCCAAGGCGACGTCACCCGCCAGCACCAGGTGCGGGTTGCCGACGTCGGCCAGCCGCGCCCGCGTCCCCGGCAGCGGGCTCGCCACCTCGTCGCCGAGGCGCACCGGCCCCATGTCGACCGCGGCCGACGCCACCGCGCCGTTGGGTCCGGGAACGAGCTCCACCGTCCGCACACCGGCAGCGGTCGACACGCGCACCGGCCCGGGCGGCGCCACACCGGCAAGGACCGCCGCCTGCACGAGGCACCGGATGCCGTTCCCGCTCATCTCGGCCCTGGTGCCGTCGGCGTTGTAGAGCACCATGGACAGCACCGCGCCGCCGGCATCGGCACGCCGGGCGATCAGCAGCCCGTCGGCCCCCACGCCGAGCCTCCGGTCGCACAGCCAGCGGGCCTCGGTCGGCCCGAGGTCCCACGCCCCGTCCAGGTCGACCAGGACCAGGAAGTCGTTGCCGGCCGCCTCGTGCTTCGAGAGGGCGAGAGGGCGGGCGTCGCCGGCTGTCCCGGCGTCGCGGCCGGACCGTGCACGCACCTCGTCCTCGGTCCGCACCATTCCCCACAGTCTCGCACCGAGCCGGCCGGCGCCGTGCAGGCCCTGGCCCGCGCCGGTCACGCCGCGGCGGGCAGGGACGCCACGGCGTCGGCCACCACCGCCACGGGGTCCTCGTCCGGCCGCACCCAGCGGACCCGCGGGTCTCGACGGTGCCAGGACCACTGTCGGCGGGCGAACGCCCGCGTGCGCCGGACGGCTTCCTCCACGCAGGCCTCGAGGTCGGCGCCCTCCTCCACGTGCGCCAGCAGCTCCTTGTACCCCAGGGCCTGGCGGGCCGTCCGCGACAGCCCGGCCGGATGGGCGGCCAGGCGCGCCACCTCGTCCACCAGCCCCTCGTCGACCCAGCGGCGCAGGCGCGCCTCGACCCGCCGGTCCACCGTCTCGGGGTCGAACGGGAGCCCCACCAGCACGACCGGGGTCGGCGGGTAGGCGGTGAGCCCCGGGCCGAAGGAGGAGAACGGCCGCCCCGAGCCGAGCGTCACCTCCAGCGCCCGCACGATGCGCCGGCGGTTGGCGTCGGTCGTGCGGGCGGCGGCCAGCGGGTCCAGGGAGGCCAGTCGGTCGTGGAGGGCCCGGACGCCCTCGGGGGTGCCGGCCTGGCGCTCCAGCTCGGCCGCGAGCTCCGGGTAGCGGGCGGGGATCTGGAGGTCGTCCACCACGGCCCGCAGGTACAGGCCGGTGCCTCCCACCATGAGCGGGCGGCGGCCGCGCCGGGCGATGTCGCCCAGCGCCGTTCGGGCTGCGGCCTGGAACTGGCGCACCGTGAACTCCTCCGACGGCTCGACCAGGTCCAGCAGGTGGTGGGGCACGGCGGCGCGGTCCAGCACCGACGGCTTGGCCGTGCCGATGTCCATGCCGCGATACACGGTCATCGAGTCCACGCAGACCAGCTCCACGTCGCCTGCGGCCAGCGCCACCGCCATGGCCGTCTGCGACTTGCCGGAGGCGGTCGTGCCGACGAGCGCGACGGCGGGAGTCCTCAAGCGGCGCTGACCGGGACGCGGATCGGGATGCGGCGGCGGTGCGCCGGGGCCGCGGTCTGGCGCACCAGCGTCCCCCGCAGGAAGTGCGGCGCCGCCCCACCCACCGCCACCTCGCAGAAGGCGCCGGGCGCCGGGCCGCCGGCGGCGTCCGGTGCGAAGTGCACGAGCTTGCCCTGCCGGGTGCGCCCGGTCTGCATGGCGGGGTCGCGACGGCTCGGCCCCTCCACCAGCACCTCCTCGGTCCGCCCGATCCGGGCCTGGTGCCGGCGGAGCGCCGAGCGCTCGACCACCGCCCGCAGCCGCTCGAACCGGTCGGCGATCACCTCCGGCGGGACGAATCGGTCCTCCATCGCCGCCGCCCGCGTCCCGGGCCGGGGCGAGAAGATGAAGGTGTAGGCGCTGTCGAAGTCCGCCTCGGCCGCCACGGCCAGGGTGTCGGCGAAGTCGTCCTCGGTCTCTCCGGGGAACCCGACGATGAGGTCGGTGGTGACCGCCAGGTCCGGGACGGCGGCCCGTGCCGCGGCGAGCCGCTCGAGGTACCGCTCGGCCCGGTAGCCGCGGCGCATGGCGGCCAGCACCCGGTCGCTGCCCGCCTGGAGCGGCAGGTGGAGCTGCTCGCACACGGCGTCCACCTCGGCCATGGCGGCGATGGTCTCGGGTCGCAGGTCCTTCGGGTGGGGGCTGGTGAACCGCACCCGGCGGATGCCCTCGACCCCGCCCACCGCCCGCAGCAGGTCGGCGAAGAGGGGACGCCGGCGGGTGAGGTCGCGCCCGTAGGAGTTGACGTTCTGGCCGAGCAGGGTGACCTCCACCACCCCGCGGCGGGCCAGCAGCTGCACCTCCCCCACGAGGTCCTCCATCGGCCGGCTCACCTCGGGGCCGCGGACGGAGGGCACGATGCAGAAGGCGCAGGAGTTGTCGCAACCGGTCTGGATGGTGACCCAGCCGGCGTAGGGCAGCTCCCGCACCGCCGAGAGGGCGGGCGCCTGGTCGGCGGCGGCGGCGGGGTCGGGGGCGTCGAGCACCTCGACCACCGGGCCCTCGGCCGCCGCCTTCCGCAGCAGCTCGGGGGCGCGGGCCAGGTTGTGGGTGCCGAAGACCACGTCCACGTGGGGTGCCCGCTGGCGCACCAGCTCGCGGTCCTTCTGGGCCAGGCAGCCGCCCACGGCGATCTGGAGCCCGGGCTTTCGGTCGCGCAGCTCCTTCAACTGGCCGAGGTTGCCGTAGAGCCTGTTGTCGGCGTTCTCCCGGATGCAGCAGGTGTTGAAGACGACGACGTCGGCGTCGTCGAGGCCCTGTGCCTGCTCCATGCCCTCGGCCTCGAGCAGGCCGGCCAGGCGCTCGGAGTCGTGCTCGTTCATCTGGCAGCCGAAGGTGCGGACCAGGAACTTGCGCGCCACGGGCCGAGTGTACGGCAGCGCCGCCACGGGCTCCGGCGGCACGGTCACCCCGTCGCCTGCGCCACCAGGCCCGTCCGGTCCGGTCGCAGCACCACCGCCTCCCCCGGCACCCCGGTGCGGGCCAGCGCCTCCCGGCCCGCCGCCAGCACCCTCGGCGCCGACTGGTCGGTCGTGATCCCGAGCAGGGTCGGCCCGGCGCCCGACCAGCAGGTGGCCAGCGCCCCCCCCTCGGCCAGGGCGGTCAGGACCTGCGGGGCCTCGGGAAAGAGGGGGCTCCGGTAGTCCTGGTGCAAGCGGTCCTCCGCCGCCTCGCGGCAGAGGAGGCGGTGGTCGGCCAGGCCGGCGAGGAGCATCGCCAGGCGCCCGAGGTTGAAGGTGGCGTCCTCCCGCTTGACCTGGGCGGGCAGGACCTGGCGGGCCTTGGCCGTCGGCAGGGGGCGGTCGGGCACGACCGCCACGAACACGAGGGCAGGGTCGAGCGGCAGACGGGTGATCCGGGGGGCGCCCCGCACCGCCGCCACCGCCACCAGCCCGCCGTGGACCGCGGCGGCGGCGTTGTCGGCATGGCCGTCGGCCCGCGCCGCCACGGAGAGGGGGTCCGCCGCTCCGGCGGCGGCGGCGGCGGCGGCGGCCAGGGCGGCGGAGGAGCCGAGGCCCCGGCCCACGGGGATCTCCGAGCGGACCACGATGCTCATCCGGTCGTGGCCGCACACGTCGATGGCGACACGGGCCGCCAGGTGCGTGGCGTCGTCGTCGGCCAGCCCGGCACCCTCGCCCTCGCTGCGGACCGAGAGCCGGTCGGCCGGCTCGATGGTCACCTCCACGTAGCGGTCCAGCGCCAGTCCCAGCACGTCGAACCCGGGGCCGAGGTTGGCGGCCGAGGCGGGGGCACGGGCGCGCATGCCACAGCGTAGGCGGTGCGCCGGCGCACGCCCCGGAGCCGGCGCGCCTCGCCGGCACTCGTTCAGCGCAGGGGTGCCGTCGTCTCGACCGGGACCGACACCGACTGGGTGCCGATGCCGAACGAGGCCGTGCCGATGGTGGTCCCGGCCGGGGCTCCGAGTGCTGGCGGGCGGAGCACCACCGACTGGCGCACGGTGTCACCGGCCATCCCCAGCACGGTCGCCGACGAGGCGGTGACGGCGTCCACGACGTGCCCGGCGGCGGTCACCCGTCCGACGGTCGTGCGCGGCGCCGACACGGTGTCGGCGACCACGTGCGACGCGGCCGCGCCGGCGAGCGCCAGGGCGGCCTCGCCAGCGGTGAAGAGGACTGTCGGGCCCTCCTGGGAGATGACCGCCGCCAGGACGACGAACGGGTGCCCCCCGACCGAGGTCTGGTAGGCGAGCACGTCCCCGCCGCCCGCCGCTGTGGTGAACCCCGACTTCACGCCCACGACGCCGGGAATTGTCCCGACGAGCGGCGTGTACGACTGCACGACCCCCGCCACCGGCAGGTCGACCGAGGGCATCCGCACGATGGCGGCGAACGTCGGGTCGGCCATGTCGATCGACGCCAGGCGCAACAGGTCCACCGCGGTGGACACCGAGCCGTTGCTGAACCCGCTGGCGTCGGCGAAGTGGCTGTGGTGCAGACCGAGCGCAGCGGCGTCGGCGTTCATCTTGGCCACGAAGGCGTTCACCGAGCCGGCGTCCCAGGTGGCCAGCACGAAGGCGAAGTCGTTGGCGGAGTGGACCAGCAGGCCCTCGAGCAGCTGGGACTCGGTCAGGACCTCGCCCGCCGCGAGCTGGACGGACGCCTGGTCCGTCACCGTGTCGTAGCCGAAGTTGTCGGCCTCGGCGGTGGTGATCGTGATGCGCGGGCCGACGTGGCCCGGCGACAGGGGGTGGTCGTGCAGCACCACGTAGGCGGTCATCATCTTGGTCAGGCTGGCCACGGGGACGGCCTTCTCGGGACCGGACTCGGCGAGGTAGCCGAGCTCGGGGATGGCCACCGCGGCCTGGCCGGTCCTGGGCCACGGCAGGGTCGCCGCCAGGGGCTGGGTCGCCGGGCCGCCGGCCGGCGCCGGCGGCTGGGGGACCGTGACGGAGGTGGCGAGGGTCGGCCGGACCGTCACGCTCGGCGGGCGTGGCCCGCCCCCCGACGTCGCCAGCAGGAGGAGGACGACCACCAGCCCCAGCCCGGCGACGAGCAGGGTGCGGGTCAGTCGCCGCCGGCGCCGGGCGCGGCGACCGACCGAGGGGAGCGCCGGTGCGACCCCGGCCTGGACGAGCCCCGAGAGCGAACCGGGCGCCGGGACCGGGCGCTTCGGCGGCGCCGTGCTCATGGCCGACCAGGCTACCGACGGCGGTTGCCGGCGTGCAGGGTCGCTCGGCGTCCCGGCCTGGGGGTCCGTGGCCCGGTCAGCCAGGGCCGCCGTCCAGCTCCTCGGGGGTCATGAGCACGGCCCGGGCCTTGGAGCCCTCGGACGGTCCCACGACGCCACGGCGCTCGAGGAGGTCCATGAGGCGGCCGGCGCGGGCGAAGCCCACCCGCAGCTTGCGCTGCAGCATCGAGGTGGAGCCGAGCTGGGACCGCACCACGAGCTCCATGGCCGCCTGGAGCAGGTCGTCCTCGTCGTCGCCGGTGCCGGCCCCGCCCGGACGCCCGGCGTCCACCCCCTCGATCCCGACCACTGGCTCGGGCGTCCGTCCCTGGCGCCGCCAGTGGGCCACCACCGCACGGACCTCCGACTCGGCCACCCAGGGCGCCTGGATCCGGCGCGGGATGCTGGAGGAGGCGGTGAGCAGCAGCATGTCGCCCTTGCCCACGAGCCGCTCGGCGCCCGGCTGGTCCAGGATCACCCGGCTGTCCGCCAGCGACGACACGGAGAACGCCATGCGGCTCGGCACGTTGGCCTTGATGACGCCGGTGATGACGTCGACCGACGGGCGCTGGGTGGCCAGCACCAGGTGGATGCCGACCGCCCGCGCCATCTGGGCGATCCGGACCACCGACTCCTCCACGTCCCGGGCCGCCACCATCATGAGGTCGTTGAGCTCGTCCACCACCACGAGCACGAAGGGAAGGTGCTCGGGGCCGTCCTCGGGGGCGGCCTCGGCGCCCTGCACGTCGGCGCCCTGCACGTGGGCGGCGTCCGGCTGCCGGGCCGGGGCCGCGGCATCGGTCTCCTCGTCGTAGGGGCCTGCGTCCGCCTGAGCGTCCGCCTGCGCCTCCGCCCGAGCCGCCGCCCGCGCCCGCTCGGCCACCGCCGCCACCTGGGACGCCACCGACGGGCCGCCGCGGGGTCCGAGCTCCCCCCGGTTGAGGGCCTCGTTGTAGCCGGTGATGTCGCGGACGCCGTACTCGGCCAACAGGTCGTAGCGGCGCTCCATCTCCTTCACCGCCCAGGCCAGGGCATTGGCCGCCTTCTTCGGGTCGACCACCACCGGCGTGAGGAGGTGGGGTAGGTCGTTGTACTGCCCGAGCTCCACCCGCTTGGGGTCCACCAGGATGAGCCGCACCTCGTCGGGGGTGGCCCGCATCAGCACGGACGTGATCAGCGAGTTGATGCACGAGGACTTCCCGGCGCCGGTCGCCCCCGAGATGAGCACGTGGGGCATCTCCGCCAGGTTGACCATCACGGCCCGGCCGGCGATGTCGCGGCCGAGGGCGACCTCGAGCGGGTGCCGGGCGCGCGCCGCCTCGTCGGAGGCCAGGATGTCCCCCAGGGACACGAGCTGGCGCTGGCGGTTGGGGACCTCGACGCCGATGGCCGACTTGCCCGGGATGGGCGCGAGGATGCGGACGTCCGGCGAGGCCATGGCGTAGGCGATGTCGCGCGAGAGGCTCGTCACCCGGGCCACCTTCACCCCCGGGCCGAGCTCGAGCTCGAACCGGGTGACGGTGGGGCCCACGGTGCGCCCGACCAGGCGCGTCTCGACCCCGTGGGCCATGAGCGAGGCCACGAGCGCGTCGCCCGCCTGGTCCAAGAGCCGCTCGTCGAAGCGCTGCTCCTTGGAGCGGGCGAGGAGCCGAACCGGCGGGAGCCGCCACTCCCCTGCCGCCGGTCCCATGGGCGGGTCGGCCACCTCCGGTCCGGCGGCGGCCTCCTGCCGGCCCGGGCGGCCCGCCGGGACGGGTGCGTCGTGCTCCGCCACCTCCGCTTCGTCCTCCACCTGACCGGCG
>JAJYVT010000092.1 GCA_021791845.1 Actinomycetes bacterium
ACCTCGACCGGCTGCGCGCCGTCCGGGGTCTGCACGAGGACCGGACGGCCGTCGGCGTCCTCCAAGAAGAGCTCCCAATGGTGGGTGCGATCGGTCTCGTTCCAGTCGACCTCCACCTTGAGGGCGACGGCGGAGGGAACGGGGTCGGGCCCGGTCATCGACCAGCCGCCGCCCAGGATGTACAGCTTGCCGTCCGCTACCTGAGCGGCGTCGCACAACAGCATCGTCACCTTCACCGCCTGGAGGCTAGTGCCCGCACCCCGGGGGCGTGCCAGGATGCGCCCCCATGGACACCCTGCGCGACGACGTGTACCGCCGGCCGCTCGCCACGGCCCTCGACCGGCTCGGGGTGGCACAGGGATGGCGGGTCGTGGACGTCGGGGCGGGCCAGGGCGACGTGTCGGTGGCGCTGGCGGAGATCGTGGGGCACGACGGCCGGGTCTACGCCGTGGACAGCGACCCCCTTGCCCGGGACGAGACGGCGGCGGCGGCCGCGGCCTACAGCCAGGTGGTCGCCCTCACCCAGGCGGCCGAGGACCTCGTGCTCCCCGAGCAGGTCGACCTGGCGTTCTGCCGGTTCCTCCTCCTGCACGTGGTCGACCCGCCGACCGTGATGGGGAGGATGGCGTCAGTGGTCCGGCCGGGGGGTTGGGTGGTGGCCCAGGAGCCGGTCACGTCCGCCGGCAGGGTGGGCGGCGCCGCCCTCTCCATGCCGGACGCGCGCCACCCCGACGTTGGGGCCGAGCTCCCGGCCCTCGTCCGTGCCAGCGGCCTGGAGCTCGTGGACGCATGGGCCGAGGCGCCGGCGGGCGCCGGGCCCGGCCCGGTGGCGGAGTACCTGGCCTCGCTCACCGGCGTGGAACCCGGCGACGACCCGATCGTGCTGCCCCCGCTGGTGACGGTTCTCGGGCGGCGTGCCGGGTAACGTCCCGGGAGCATGATGGCCCTGGACCAGGCGGCAGAGGCGGTTGTGTGCGCCGAGGGCGTGATCCGGCGCGGCATCGAGTCCCTGGCGTCGGCGGAGGGGGGGGTCGACCGCCATCAGGTCCTCGCGTACGACGTGGCCCACGCGGCGGCGGCCACGGCCACGGCCCGAGCGGCCCTCGCCTACGGTCAGCAGGGCGAGCTCGAAGCGCGCATCACGGCCGCCTTCGTTGCGGACGTCCTCGCCGACCTCGGCGCCAAGCTCGCCGGGCGCGAGCGCCAATGGGGCGCCGGGCCGGAGCTGCTGGCCCCTGCGGACGGGTTCGTGGCGGCCCACCGCGACCCGGACACCTTGGCGGCGCTCTGCGGCGAGGAGGGCCCACGCCACCTCGGCGAGGAGTTCGAGCTCGCCCGGGCGACCTTCCACCGCTTTGCCGATAACGAGATCCGGCCGCACGCCGAGCACGTGCACCGCACCAACGGGGACATCCCCGAGGAGATCATCCGCGGCCTGGCCGAGCTCGGCGGCTTCGGCCTGTCGGTGCCCGAGGAGTACGGCGGGTTCGCCTCGGGCGGCGAGAGCGACTACCTCGGCATGGTGGTCGCCACCGAGGAGCTGTCCTGGGGATCGCTCGGCATCGGCGGGTCGCTCATCACCCGCCCCGAGATCCTGACCCGCGCCCTGGTGCACGGCGGCACCGAGGAGCAGAAGCGCCGGTGGCTCCCCTCCCTGGCGAGCGGGGAGCTGCTCGCCGCCGTGGCCGTGACCGAGCCGGACTTCGGCTCGGACGTGGCCGGCATCGTGACCGGGGCCACGCCGGCGGACGGCGGCTGGCGGGTCAACGGGGTGAAGACCTGGTGCACCTTCGCCGCCCGGGCGGACGTGCTCATGCTCCTCGCCCGCACCGATCCCGACCGCGCCAAGGGCCACCGCGGGTTGTCGCTGTTCGTCGTGGACAAGGAACCCGCCGACGGCGCGGGGTTCGTGCTCGAGCAGGCCGGCGGCGGACGGATGGAGGGGCGCCCCATCGACACGCTCGGCTACCGGGGCATGCACTCGTACGAGCTCGCCTTCTCCGACTGGTTCGTCCCAGCGGACAACCTGGTCGGGGGGGAGGAGGGGGCAGGGCGCGGCTTCTACCTCCAGATGCAGGGGTTCGAGAACGGCCGGCTGCAGACGGCCGCCCGGGCCCTCGGCGTGATGCAGGCGGCGTACGAGGCGGCCTACGCCTACGCCGCCGAGCGCAAGGTGTTCGGCGCGCCGATCCTCGACTACCAGCTGACGCGGGCCAAGCTGGCCCGGATGGCCGTCCTCATCCAGGCGACCCGGCAGTTCGCCTACGACGTGGCCCGGAGGATGGCGTCGGGACAGGGGGCGCTGGAGGCATCGATGGCCAAGGCCTACGTCTGCCGGGCGGCGGAGTGGGTGACCCGAGAGGCCATGCAGATCCACGGGGGCATGGGCTACGCCGAGGAGTTCGCGGTGAGCCGCTACTTCGTCGACGCCCGTGTCCTGTCCATCTTCGAGGGCGCCGACGAGACGCTCGCCATCAAGGTGATCGCCCGGCGGCTCACGACGAGCGCGTGAGCCCCGCCCGCTCGCCCCGGGTGACGAACTTCAGCGCGATCTTCCGGCTCGCCTCGTCGATCATCTCGTCACCGAACATGACGGCACCCGTCTGCTGCTCCTCGGTCGCCGTCCGATAGGCCTCGAGGATGTCCCAGGCGCGGTCGAACTGCTCCTGGGTCGGCGAGTACACCTCGTTCAGCACCTTCGCCTGGTCGGGCGTGAGCGCCCACTTGCCGTCGTAGCCGAGCACCCGGGTCCGCTGGGCGAAGTCCCGCAGGCCGTCGAGGTCGCGCACGTAGAGGTAGGGGCCGTCGATCACCTGCAGCCCGTTGGCCCTCCCGGCCATGAGGATGCGCGAGAAGACGTAGTGGAAGTGGTCCCCGGGGTACTCGGGAATTGCCACCCCGCCGGTCAGGACCGGCATCTCGACCGAGGCGGCGAAATCCGCCGGCCCGAAGATGATCGTCTCCAACCGTGGCGAGGCGGCGCAGATCTCGTCCACGTTGATGAGCCCGCGCGCCGTCTCGATCTGTGCCTCGATGCCGATGTGGCCCTCCGGCAGGCCGCTGTTCCGCTCGACCTGGGTGAGGAGCAGGTCCAGGGCGACCACCTCCGCCGCCGACTGCACCTTTGGCAGCATGACCTCGTCGAGCCGCTCGCCGGCTTTGCCGACCACGTCGATCACGTCGCCGTAGGTCCACTGGGTGTCCCAGGCGTTCACCCGCACGCACAGCACGCGGTCGTCCCACGACAGGTTGCGCACGGCGTCGACCACCTTGGCTCGGGCGGCGACCTTCTCGGACGGGGCGACGGAGTCCTCGAGGTCGAGGAACGTCATGTCGGCCACCACGGTGGGTGCCTTGGCCAGGAACCGCTCGTTGGCCCCCGGCGTGGACAGGCAGGAGCGCCGCGGCAATGCTCGGGATCGGTCGGACACGTCGCGATCGTGCCAGTTGGCGACGGCCGGCGACAAGGTGGCTGGGCGCGTGTACCGTGATGCACCTAGTACCCGCGCGGAAACCGTAACCCTTTGAAGGTATTTCCGTAAACGAAATACGGCTCTCAGCTGGGGATATCGTGTTGATTTCCCTAGGTGCGGCGAGGCTTGTGGAAAAGATTCCGTCAAAGGTGGTTGCCTTGTCCCTCGCTGCGGGGTAAGAATCTGCGGCATTGTGACTGACCTTGAGGGGCGGGCGCGCCACTCGTCGGCTCTGTCGCGCGTCGCAGTGCGAGTCGTTGGTGCCGCCATCGTTGCGGCACTGGCAGCGCCGCTGTCGATTGCAGCAAGCACCGCCGGCGCGGCAGCGCTGCAGACAGACCAGGCCAAGGCAAGCCAGCTCGAAGCGGAGATCCAGACACTGGGCAACCGGATCGGCGCTCTGGACGAGCAGTACCAGGCGGCGATGCAGAAGAAGGCGACCGTCGACGCGCAGATCCGCGTGACCGTCCAGCAGATCGGCACCTCGAAGGAACGGATCTCCAAGGACAAGTCCGTGCTCCACAAGGCGGCCATCGAGGCGTACGTCACCAACGGGACGTCCTCCACGACCAGCGCCCTGTTCTCCGAGAGCCAGACAACAGCGCTCGACTCCTCGGTCTACAACCAGGTCATCTCCGGGAACCTCAACACCTCCATCGACAACCTGAACACGGCCGTCACCCAACTCGACAGCGAGCGCCGCACCTTGCACACCGAGGATTCGGCGGCGGCGGCGGCCGTGCAGTCTGCCAGGAACGCCTACCAGCAGGCCCAGACACTCGAGACACAGGAGCGAGCAGCGCTCGCGCAGGTCAAGGGTCAGATCGCCACCCTGATCGCCCAGCAGCAGGCGGCCGCCAACTCGGCGGCGCAGAACCGGGCCCAGGCGACCCTGGCGTCCTACTCCGCTGCCCCCTCGCCCGTGCCGTCCCCTCCCCCGGCGACCGGGAACGCCGGCACAGTGGCCGTCCGGGCCGCCGAGACCCAGCTCGGCGTCCCCTACATCTGGGCGGCGGAGACACCGGGCGTCGGCTTCGACTGCTCTGGCCTCACCGCCTGGGCCTGGGGCCAGGCCGGGGTCTCGCTGCCGCACTACTCGGGTGCGCAGATGGCCGACAGCACCCCGGTGCCGATCTCCGACCTCCAACCCGGTGACCTGCTCTTCTACGGCCCCGGCGGCAGCGCCCACGTGGCGATGTACGTCGGCGGCGGGGAGATGATCGAGGCCACCTTCCCCGGCACAGTCGTCCGGATCGACCCCGTCCGCTTCACAGGCACATTCGCCGGCGCCGGAAGGCCGTAGGCCCCGAGCAGCCATACTGGGACGGTGAAGCCGGTCCCGGTCAGCTTCCACATCGGCCCGCTGGTGGTCCACACCTACGGGCTCGGTCTGGCGGTCACCTTCTGGTTCGCCTACCGCTACTTCGAGCGGAGGCTGCGCAAGGAGGGCTACCCCACCGACTGGGTGCTCGCCTTCTTCGTCTGGGTGATCGTGGCGGCGATCGTCGGGGCGAGGGCGATGCACGTCCTCGCCACACTCCAGGACTACACCGCCGATCCGATCAAGGTGTTCGCCGTCTGGCAGGGGGGGCTCTCGTCCTTCGGCGGGCTGATCCTGGCGATCCCCACCGGCATCGTGGTGGCCAGGCGCCGGTGCCCGCAGCTGGGCTTCGGCCGGGCCATGGACCTCGTCGCACCCGTGCTGGCCGCGGCGTGGTCCCTCGGGCGCCTGCTGGGGCCCCAGCTGATGGTGGCGGGCGGTGGCCACCCCACCCACCAGTGGTTCGGGATGTACTACGCCGACCAGGTCGGCAAGCGACTCCCCGTCCCGATCTTCCAGGCGCTGGAGGACGCGGCGATCTTCTGCGTGCTCCTCTACGTCGAGCACCGGGTGCGCCAGCGTGCTGCGGCGGCGGAAGGACCGGCGGTCATGGCCAAGGCGACGTACCCCCCTGGTGCAGTCATCGGGTCCGGGATGATCCTGTGGGGCATCGAGCGGTTGCTCGACGAGAAGCTGTGGCTCGCCTACCCCGGTCAGCTCGGCGACGTCCTGGTCGAGGCGGCTGGCGTCGGGCTCGCGCTCGCAGGCGTCGTGGTGCTGCTGCGCACCCGGCGGCGGTGGCGTCAGTGGGAGGACGACACCGCCGGTCCCAAGGCGACGGGGGTCGAGCCAGCAGCGGTCGAATCTGCCGCTGCCGCCGCCGCCGGCGCCGGCAGCGGGCCAGCGGGCGCGGCCTGAGCCGGCGAACCGCGTCTCGGCGGGAGCCATCGCCAGCGCCCCGGTCCCCCGTCGAGACGCCACCCTGTCCGGGTCTTCAGCCGGTGGTGGGGGGCGCACAGCCGGCACAGGTTGTCGATGGCGGTGAGCCCGCCCCGGCCGAAGTCGAGTCGCCAGTGATCGATCTCCAGGTGCATCCGCTGTCCGCACCCGGGAACGACACAGGCAGGGTCCCGCAGCATGAGCGCCTTGCGGACCCGGGCCGGCACCACCCGGTTGGTCGAGGTGAGGGTGCGAACGTCCTGACCGTCGGTGACGCACATCGTGAGGAACGCCTCGCCCAGGAGCGAACGGGCATGGGCCACGGGCACCGGCCCCACGCCGTCGATGACGCACTGCTCGCCGTCCCGCACCTCACCACGCACGAGCGCGGCGGCATCCACGGTGAGGATCAGGTCGGGGGACCCGCCTGCCGGCTCCGAGGTCCCACCGCCCCGGCAGAGCGCGACCAAGGCGTCGGCTCGAGCCTGGTCCATGGAGAGGTTGCAGCCCCTCTGCCGAGCGGACCGCCACACGACGTCGGTTGCGTGCGCTACCGCGCCGAGCAGGGCGGCTCCCTCGGCCGTCGGAAGCAGGGCCTCCACCCGCACGCCACCGCCGGGTGCCGCCTGGATGTGGCAGAACCGGCGTGCCGCGAGGCGGCGCTCCCGGTCTTGCACAGCCTCCTCGCCCCGTTTTGCGGCGATCGCCGCCGCGGCCCTGGCCCGGAGGCCGGAGAGCGACGTCTGCCCGGCGGCGGCGACGAGCTCCGGAGTCGCAGCCGGGGCGGCGACCGCGGCGTCCGCGACCACCTGGGCCTGGTCGAGTGACAGCGAGCCGTCGAGGAACGCCGCCCTGCCCGACGTGACGGTCTCGAGGGCCCGGGCGCTCCTGAGCCCCTTGCCGGCCTTGGCCACGGTGGTGCCGCACAGACTGGCGGCCAGCGACGCCATGTCGCGCTCGCCGCCGTGGTGACGGGCGCCGTCGTCACCCGCCCGCAGCAGCGCCCGTCGGGTGGCGGCCATGGCGAGCTTCTCGGCGCGAGCGAAGGCTCGCGCCAGCTCGACCGCTTCCTTCTCGTTGGCGTCGGGAATGGAGCGGGACGCGGCCTCCAACAGGGCGGCCGCCTGCCGAACCTGTGCGAGGACCCGGGTGCCGTGCTCCACGGGATCACAATGACATGAGGGTGCATCAACAGCGGCGACCAGGATGAGGCCGGGGTGTAAGGTCGCCTTCATGGAACGCGAGGAGTGGGACGAGCGGTACGCCGGTCACGAGCTCCTCTGGCACGCCGAACCCAACCGCTTCGTCGTGGAGGAGGTGGGCGGTCTCGCACCCGGGACGGCGTTGGACCTCGCCTGCGGCGAGGGGCGCAATGCCGTCTGGCTCGCCGAGCAGGGGTGGCGCGCGACGGGCGTTGACTTCTCCGCCGTCGCCCTCGCCAAGGGGCGGCGCATGGCCGAGCAGCGTGGTGTGACCGTCGAGTGGATCGAGTCCGACCTGCGGGAGTGGGAACCTCCCGGTCGCTTCGACCTCGTGATCGTGATGTACCTGCACCTGCCCGAACAGACACGGCGGGCGACGTTCGCCACCGCGGCCAGGGCGGTCGCGCCCGGGGGCACCATCCTCGTCGTCGGCCACGACCGGGAGAACCTCACGGCCGGCACCGGCGGCCCGCAGGACGAGGCGGTGTTGTTCACCGCGGCCGAGGTCGTCGGTGTCCTTGATGCCGTCGGCGGGTTCACGATCCGCCGGGCGGAACAGGTCCGCCGACAGGTCGAGACGGAGGACGGACCGGTGGACGCCTTGGACGCGCTGGTCCGGGCGGAGCGCACCGCCTGATCCTGCCGGCTGCCCCTACCGCGACGCCGAGCGGGCCAGCACCTCGTCGAGCCGGTCGAACTGGTCCGCCATGCCGGCTGCCAGCGAGCCGTCGGCCAGCTGCGCGTCCCGGGCGGCGCACGAGCTGTGCAGGGACACGATCTGCACGACGGTGCCCCCCGACGACTCGCTGAACGACGTGACCTCCACCACCTGGTCGTCCGGTGCCGAGTCGAGCGTGAAGTTCGTGACGAGCCGGCTCGGCGGGTCCACCTCCACGAAGTGGCCGTCCAGCACGGACGAACGACCGTCGGGACCTTGGAGCACGTAGCGTACGGACCCGCCGACCCGCAGGTCCACGTCGCAGTCCACCAGGGACATGCTCGGGTGGCCCCACCACCGGCACAGATGCTCCGGGGCCGTCCACGCCTCGAAGACCGCTCCGATCGGCGCCCCGAACCGGCGGCTGATCTCGACGACCGGCTCGTTCGGCCGGGCCACGAAGGACGTCATCGCACTCGCTCACTCGGCATCGGCTCATACCCTCGCGCTCGCCCAGCGGCGCTCAGGCTAACCCGAGCGCGCCGGACCTTGCCCGATCCCGGTCGACACCGACGCGGAGCTCGCATGGTCGTTGTCGAGGTCGGTCGCTTCGAGGCACAGCTGGCAGCGCACGCGGCGTCGCCCGACGTCGGCCGGGGGGCGCGGCAGGCGCCGAGTGTGCCAGCGGTGGAACCGCACGGATCCGATCGCAACCGGCGCCACCGCGATCACGATCGCAAGCAGGACAACAGGGACCACCACATCGCCGACCTCCTCATGACATCGCCACTGTCGGGTGCTCGATACCCCTCGGGTGCCGCAGCGACACCGGTGACCAGCGGCAATGGCTCGTTGCCGGGGCGGCTACCCGACCGAAGCTCCTCCCGAGGGTCGCCGGGCGAGCGTGACCGTCGCGTGCTCCTGCTTGCCTGTGGCGGTGGTCCACCCCACCGAGACCCGGGTCCCGGGTGCGTCGGACTGGGTGTCGAACTGGAGTGTGATCGACGACACGACCCTGCGTGTGCCGAACGACGTGATGGTGTCGCCTGCGGCCATCCCGGCCTTGGCCGCCGGAGACCCGGGCACCACCGCCACGATGTGCGCGCCCGCCGCGCTGGCGGACGACGCCGGGGCAACAGAGACCTCGACGCCGAGAAAGCCCTTCGGTGACGACCCGCTTGTTGTCGACCCCAGGGGCCCTGGCCTCGGCACGGTCGGTTGAACGTGCGCAGGCGGGAGCGACGACCGTGTTCCCGTCGTCGCTGTCGGCGACCCCCAGACGATGTAGCCGATCCCGACTCCGAGCGCCATGAGCGCGGCCGCCGCCACGGTCATCGCCGCCGCCAGGACGGGATGCTGCGGGCGCTTCGTCGGAGGCGCTCCATAGGGGCCAGCGCCGTAGAAGCCGTAGGGAACGCCCCCGGGCGGGACGGGGACACCGCCGCCTGGTGGCGTACCACCCCCGGGCGGGACGGGGACACCTCCACCGGGTGGGATCCACCACGCCCCCCACCACGGCATGCCGGGCGGCATGCCGGGCGGCATCCCGGGAGCGGGAGGGAACTGACCGGTCGGAGGACCACTCGGCCCGGGCCAACCCCCGGCAACGGGCGCCGGCTGGTCCGCCGCCGAGCCCGGTGCCGGTCCAGGCTGCGGCGGCGCGGTCCCCGTGGGCTGCGTCGGCTCGTCGCCGGACTGGACGGGCGGTTGTTCCGACATGCTGCCTTCCTTTCACCCCGGGGGTCGCCGAAGCGGGCGACGGACCCCGCACCGGCCATTCCATCCCCGCCGAATAAGAGCAAGGCGAACGCCGACTAAGAATACGGCGAGTAATTCGCGCCGGGAACCGTCACCCTCTACCCTTGCGCAATGCCACCGGGGGACGTGGAGCACCACTGGCCGCCCCTCGCCATCCGGATCCGGGTGGGAGACGTCGCCCTTCGGCCCGTCCGAGAGGGTGACCTGCCCGGTCTGCTCGACCTGCTCCCCGACGACGTCGAGCACGATCCGACGTCCGAGCTCTTCGACGGGCTCGACCTCGAAGACAACCGGCGGCGGATCTTCCTCCAGACGTACTGGCGGAGCGCCGGGACGTGGTCCCCCAATGGATGGTGGCTGCCCTTCCTCGTCACCCACCGAGGCCGCGCCGTGGGTGTCCAGACGCTCGAGGGCGAGCACTTCTCCGAACTGCGCGTGGTGGACTCCTCCTCCTGGCTCGACCCAGCCGCCCGCGGCCGGGGGACCGGCGTGTCCATGCGGGCCGGGATCCTGGCGCTCGCCTTCGACCACCTGGGGGCCGAGGCGGCCGTGTCATCGGCCCGGGAGGACAACGCGGCGTCGCTCGGCGTCTCCCGGCGGCTGGGGTACGAGGACAACGGGATCAGCCGGTCACGGTCGCCGTCCGGCCCGTGCACCCTCCGCCACATGGTCCTCACCCGGAAGGCGTGGGAGACGGCGGGACGCGGCCGCACCGCCGAGGCGCGCGGCATCGAGGGATGCGGCCCCTGGTTCGGCCTCTGATCCCTACGC
Source organism: Actinomycetes bacterium (assembly GCA_021791845.1). GTDB lineage: Bacteria > Actinomycetota > Acidimicrobiia > Acidimicrobiales > RAAP-2 > JAJYVT01. The sequence goes on from JAJYVT010000092.1 coordinate 10,123, forward strand.
CACGGCCGAACGCGACGTCTCGAGATCGACGTACGCGGCGGCGAAGCGGGCGATGGTCGCCACGCATGCGTCCACGGGCTGCAAGCGGCCGAACGAGAGCGTATGGAGCCACGTGGCCAAGCCGAAGGCGGGCGTGGCCCGGTACCGGGCCCATGCCTCGTCCCACGAGGGGGCTTCGCCGCCGGCCCGCGCCACGGCGTCCAGGTACTGCGCCAGCAGCGCACGGTCGGCAACGCGCCGGTCGTCGGCCGACAGGCTGCCGGCCACGAAGTAGCCGACGTCGTGGGACCAGTGCCCGATGCGGGCGAGCTGCCAGTCCAAGAACCCCGTTCCGCCGGCTTCCAGCGCATAGGTGTTCCCCGGGTGGGGGTCCCCGTGGAGGACGCACTGCGGCCCCGTCGCCGCCAGCCGGGCGCTCGCGGCGAACTGGCGCCCGAGCCGGCGGGCGTCCAGCCCGGGGGGAAGGATCCCGTCGCCGCCGAGCCGAGCCAGACGGCGGATGCCGCGAGCGAGGCTGGCGACCGAGATCTCGGCCCACGCCGGGCCCAGCCGCCAGGGGCGCAGGAACCCGAGCGCCGCGGGCAGGGCGGCGGCGGGGAAGCCGGCGTGGAGCCGCGCCAGCCCCTCCAGCCCGGCGCCGACCGCGGCGACGGCCAACGGCAACGCTGCGTCGTTGGGCACGCCGCCGACCACCGTCACGTCGTCCATCACGACGACGGCGCCGAGACGGGCGGGGTCGACGCCCCCGGCATAAGGCCGAGGGTGCGGAAGCGGCAGGACCACCCCGGAGGCGGCCAACCGGGCCTCGGTCCCCAGCGCTCGGAGCGCCACCAGCGCGAGGCGCGGGACGAGCCGCCCGGACCGCTTGACGAAGACGGCCGGCGGCCCCTCGCCGCGCGTGTAGGCGAGGACGACCCTGGCCCGGGCGTTGGTGCCGTCGTCCACCGGCCCGACCAGCACGTCGCCGACGACCGCCCCGGGATGGCGACCGGCCAGCGCGGCGGTCATCCAGTCGGCGGTCACGTCGGTCCATCGACGGGGGACGGCGAGCACGCTTCATGATGCCCGACGGCGATGGTTGGGCAACCGGCGGTGCGGGTAGGCCACCCTCTGCCGGAGCAGACGGCGGTGAACTTCGGACAAGGAGCGGAACGTGACCGACGTGATCGTCTTCCACCACATCCAGGGCGTGACGCCCGGCATCGGCAGGTTCGCCGAGGCGCTCAGCGTTGCCGGCCACCGCGTGACGGTTCCCGACCTCTACGACGGGAGGACCTTCGGCTCCATCGAGGAGGGCCAGGCGCACCTGGCCGAGATCGGCGGGATGGGGGCGGTCCTGGACCGGGCCCGACTGGCGGCGGAATCTCTCGACGCGGACGTGGTGTACGCCGGCTTCTCGCTGGGCGTCGTCCCCGCCCAGATGCTGGCGCAGACCCGCCCGGGCGCGCGCGGCGCCCTGCTCTACCACGCGTGCGTGCCGGTCTCCGAGTTCTCCGAGACGTGGCCCGCCGGCGTCCCGGTGCAGATCCACGGCGCCGAGGACGACCCGTTCTTCGCCGGGGAGGGCGACCTGGAGGCGGCCCGTGCGCTCGTGGCGGCCACCCCCGACGCCGAGCTCTTCCTCTACCCGGGCCGCGCCCATCTCTTTGCCGACGACAGCCTCGCCTCCTACGACGAGGCGTCGGCCAAGCTCCTCATGGAGCGGACGCTCGAGTTCCTCTCCCGCGTGGGCTGACGGCTCCGTAGGCGGAGCCCGCGTTCCGCCTCTAGCCTGGCGGGATGGCCACCGGCGAAGCCACGCTGTCACCCGGCACCCAGCCCGATCCCAAGCGTTGGTGGGTCCTCGCCCTGTGCGGGCTGGGCCAGCTGATGGTGGTGCTCGACCTCACCGTGGTCAACATCGCCCTGCCGAAGGCGCAGGTGGCGCTCGGCTTCTCCAACGACGACCGCCAGTGGATCGTCACCGCCTATGCGCTGGCATTCGGAGGCCTGCTGCTCCTCGGTGGGCGGCTCTCGGACCGGATCGGCCGGAAGTGGACGTTCATCGTGGGCATGGCCGGCTTCGCCGCCGCGTCCGCCGTGGGCGGCGCAGCCCAGTCCTTCCTCATGCTGGCCGCCGCCCGCGCCGTGCAGGGGGTCTTTGCCGCCCTGCTCGCCCCCTCGACCCTGTCGCTCCTCACGACGACGTTCTCCGAACCGCGCGAGCGCGGCAAGGCCTTCGGGATCTTCTCGGCCATCGCCGGCTCGGGCAGCGCCATCGGCCTGCTCGTGGGAGGGGTGCTCACCACGTACCTCAGCTGGCGCTGGTGCCTGTACGTGAACGACGGGATCGCCGCCGCCGGCCTGATCGGCGCCATGTCGCTGCTGCACGGCGGCACGGGTGACGACCGGGTCCGCATCGACGACCCCGGGATCCTGGCGGGAGTGGGCGGCCTGGTGGCGCTCGTCTTCGGGTTCTCCGAGGCGGCGCTCGACGGCTGGGTCTCCGCCACCACGCTCCTGCCGCTGGGGCTGGCCGTGGTGCTCCTGGCGGCCTTCGTGCTGATGGAGCGGCGGGC
>JAJYVT010000093.1 GCA_021791845.1 Actinomycetes bacterium
CAGATGACGACCACGCGACCGTGCCGGCGGATGACCTTGCACTTCTCGCAGATCGGCTTGACGCTGGGGTGCACCTTCATGACGATCCTTCCTGCCTCACTTGTACCGGTAGGTGATCCGCCCGCGGTTGAGGTCGTAGGGCGTGATCTCGACCTGGACCTTGTCCCCCGGCAGGATCCGGATGCGGTGCATGCGCATCTTGCCGGAGCTGTGGGCCAGCACCTTGTGCCCGTTCTCGAGCTCCACTCGGAACATCGCGTTGGGCAGCGGCTCCACCACCGTGCCCTCGAGCACGATGGCGTCTTCCTTCGGTTTCGGCAGGTGACTCTCCTAAGCTCGTACGCACGGTCCGACGGCGCGGCGCCGGACCGTGCAATGATGAATTGCCCGACCGCCGGGGCCGGCGGCAGGACGGTCCACAAGTCTACCGCATCGCGGCCGAATTGCCAGCGGGCCCCCTGGTCACGGCCCTGCCCGCCGGCCCGCCCCTGCTGACGGCCCTCGCGCCCGTCCCCCTAGGGCACCGTCAGGACCTCCGGTCCGTCGTCGGTGACCGCGATGGTGTGCTCGAAGTGGGCAGACAGGGACCCGTCGGCCGTGACCACGCTCCACCCGTCGTCGAGGAGCCGGGTCTCGGGCCCGCCCATGTTGACCATGGGCTCCACGGCGAAGACCATCCCGGTCTTGAGGGTCGGGCCCGGGGACCCGGGCCAGTAGTTGGGCACCTGCGGCTGCTCGTGCATGGCGGTGCCGATGGCGTGGCCCACGTACTCCCGCACGACCGAGTAGCCGGCGGCCTCGGCCACCGCCTGGACGGCCCGGCCCACCTCGTGGAGCCGGTTGCCCTTCACCAGCTGGTCGATCCCGGCCCACAGGCTCCGCTCGGTGACCTCGATCAGCTGCCGAGCCCCGGCGGTGACCTCCCCGACGGCCATGGTGAAGGCGGCGTCCCCGTGGTAGCCCTCCACCACGGCCCCGCAGTCGACGGAGAGGATGTCGCCCTCCTCCAGCCGGTAGGACCCGGGGATGCCGTGGACGATCATGTCGTTGGGCGAGGTGCAGATCACCGCCGGGAACCCGTGGTAGCCGAGGAAGTTGGAGGTCGCCCCCCGGCGCTCCAGGACCTCGCGGGCCACCGCGTCCAGCTCCCGGGTGGTGACGCCCGGGCGGGCCGCCTCCCGGGTCCGCTCGTGCATCTCCGCCACCACCAGTCCCGCCCGGCGCATCTTGGCCAGCTCCGACGCGTTGCGCCTCATTGCCGCCGCTCGTCGATCGCCGCCACGCACCGCTTGGTCACGGCGTCAGGGGCGCCCGTGCCGTTCACCTGGGCAAGGAGGCTCTTCGCCTCGTACCAGCCGATCAGCGGGGCGGTCTGGCGCTCGTAGAGCTCGAGGCGGCGCCGGATGGCGTCCTCGGTGTCGTCCTCCCGCTGGACCACTTCTCCCCCGCACACGTCGCAGGTCCAGTTGACCGAGGGCGGGGCGGAGACCGAGTAGTTGGTGCCGCAGTCCACGCACACCCGGCGCGAGGCGAGCCGGCGGAGCACCACCGCCGTCGGCACCTCGAGGTCGAGCACCAGGTCCAGGCGGTCGGGGACCAGGATGGCCTCCAGCTGCTCGGCCTGGGCCGTGGTGCGGGGGTAGCCGTCGAGGATGAACCCCCGGGCCCGGGCGTCGCGCTCGGCCAGGCGCTCGGCCACCATCTCGTTGATCAACTCGTCGGGGATCAGCTCGCCGTCGTCCATCATCTTCTGGGCCCGCACGCCCAGCGGGGTGTGGGCCTTGACCGCGGCGCGCAGCATGTCGCCGGTGGAGATGTGCGGCACCACGTAGTGGTGCGACAGACGCACGCACTGCGTCCCCTTGCCGGCCCCCTGCTTGCCGAGGACCACGAGCCTGACGCCGGGAACCACCCAGGCCCTACTTCAGGAATCCTTCGTAGTTGCGCATCATGAGCTGGCTGTCGATCTGCCGCATGGTTGTGAGCGCCACACCCACGCTGATCAGCAGCGTGATCCCGTAGAAGGGGAACCTGTTCAAGTGCCAGATGGCCATGAGCAGCGACGGGATGACGGCCACGGCGCCGAGGAACAGAGCCCCGGGCACGGTGATGCGGTTGAGGATGTGGGCGAAGTAGCGCTCGGTCGACGGGCCCGGGCGGATGCCGGGAACGAACCCCCCCTGCTTGCGGATGATGTCCGCCTGCTGGTGGGGGTCGAAGGCCACGTACACGTAGAAGAACGTGAACGCCACGATCAGCACGAAGTACATGAGGATGTAGAAGAGCGACGTCGGGGTGATGTTGTCGCGCACCCAGGTCTGGAAGGTGCCGGCGGGGATGACGTTGCTGAGCAGGATCGGGATGTAGAGCACCGAGCTGGCGAAGATGATGGGGATGACGCCCGACTGGTTGACCTTGAGCGGGATGTAGGTGCTCTGCCCGCCGTACATGCGCCTCCCGGCCATCCGCCGGGCGAAGGTCACCGGGATCCGCCGCTGCCCCTGTGTCATGAACACGATGCAGACCAGGAGGACGATCGAGACGGCGATGATGACGCCGAACTTGAGCGCCCCGCCCTCCTCGTACAGGCCCTTGCCGCCCGACGGGATGGCCGCCACCACGTTGGCGAAGATGAGGATCGACATGCCCTGGCCGATGCCGCGCTGGGTGATGAGCTCGGCCAGCCACATGACGAAGGCGGTCCCGGCGGTCAGGCAGAGCACCATGAACGCCGCCAGGGGGATGCTGAACTTGGGGATCAGGTCGATGTTGGTCCCGATCAGGGCCGAGTCGTGGCCGTGGAAGGCGTAGACCAGGCCGGTCGACTGCATGAGGGCCAGGGCGATGGTGAGGTACCGGGTCGTCTGGGTGATCTTCTTCTGGCCCACCGCCCCCTGGTCGCGCCACTCCTCCAGCTTGGGGATCACCGTCGCCAGGAGCTGGATGATGATGGAGCTGGTGATGTAGGGCATGACGCCCAGGCCGAACACGGCCAGGCGCACCAGTGCCCCGCCCGAGAACAGGTTGAGGAACCCGAGCACGCCCGCCGCGCCCGCCGTGGACTCGAGCGACTGCAGCTTGGCCCAGTTCACGCCGGGCACCGGCACGTTGGCCCCCACCTGGTAGAGGGCGATGACGAGCAGCGTGAAGAGGACCTTGTTGCGAAGGTCCGGGACCCGGAAGATGTTCCCCAGCCGGGAGAGCATGCCGACGGCTACCGGTTCGTGAGCGCGTTGCCGCGGGCGGGAGGCCGGCCCGAGGCGTACGGCAGGGGCACGCGGTCGACCGTGCCCCCCGCCCCGGTGATGGCGGCCTCGGCCGACGCCGAGAAGGCGTGGGCGCGGACCCGCACGGCCCGCGACAGCTCGCCACGGCCGAGCACCTTCACCAGGGCCCCCTTGCGGACCAGCCCGGACTCGGCCAGGCGGTCCGGGTCCACCTCGTCCAGCCCGAGCGCCGCCAGGGCGTCCAGGTTGACCGGGGTGTACTCGATCCGGAACGGGTTCTTGAAGCCGCGCAGCTTGGGCAGACGCTGCATCAGGGGCAGCTGGCCGCCCTCGAAGCCGGCGGGCACGGTGTCGCGGGCGCCCTGGCCCTTGGTGCCGCGCCCCGCCGTCTTGCCGCCCTTGCCGGCGATGCCTCGGCCGACGCGGCGCTTGGCCCGGTTGGACCCGGGCGCGGGGGCGAGCTCGTGCAACTTCATTCGGACACCTCCTCCACCGACACGAGGTGCGGGACCCGGGCCAGCATGCCCCGGATCTCCGGCCGGTCGGGAAGATCGTTGGTCTTGCCGATGCCCCGGAGCCCGAGGGCGCGCAGCGTCCCCCGGTGCTTGGGCTTGGAGCCGATCTCCGAGCGCACCTGGGTCACCCGAAGCACGGCCATGTCAGCGCACCTCCGAGAACAGCTCGGTCTCGCGCCGCCGCTCCCGGTAGGCCCGCAGGACGCCCGAGGGGGTCACCTCGTCGGGGGCCTTGCCGCGCAGCGCGGCCACCTCGTCGGGCCGGCGCAGGGCGCGCAGCCCGGCGATCGTGGCGTGGGCCACGTTGATCCCGTTGGAGGAGCCGAGCGACTTGGCGAGGATGTCGCGGATGCCGGCCATCTCCAGGATGTGGCGGGCCGCGCCGCCGGCGATCACGCCGGTCCCTGGGGCCGCCGGCTTCAAGAGCACCCGGCCCGCGCCGCTCTCCCCGATCACCGGGTGGGTGATGGTCGACCCGGCCAGGGGCACCTCGAAGATGTTCTTGCGCGCCTCCTCGATGCCCTTCTGGACCGCCAGGCCGGCCTCCTTCGCCTTGCCGTAGCCGAGGCCCACCCGCCCGTTGCCGTCGCCGATCACCATCAGCGCGGCGAAGGAGAACCGCCGGCCGCCCTTCACGACCTTGGCCACGCGGTTCACGCGGATGGTCCGCTCCTCGTACTGCACCTCCGTCATCAGAACTCCAGTCCTTCCTGACGGGCGGCGTCGGCCAGCGCCGCCACCCGGCCGTGGTAGGCAAAGCCTCCCCGGTCGAACACCACGCGTTGCACGCCGGCGGACTTGGCACGGCTGGCCACGAGGCGGCCGACGGCCGAGGCGGCGTTCACGTTACCGCCGCTCCCGCCGCCGAGTGCCTCGCGCACGCCCTTCTCCGCGGTGGAGGCCGCGACCAGCGTGCGTCCGGTCGTGTCGTCGATCACCTGGGCGGAGATGTGGCGCAGGCTGCGGTTCACGGCCAGGCGCGGCCGGTCGGCCGAGCCGGCCACCTTGCGGCGGACCCGGGTGTGCCGCCGCTTGCGCAGGGCCAACGAGGGGTCGGTGCGTGCCATTACTTCGCTGCCTTTCCAGCCTTGCGCAGGACCCGCTCCCCGGCGTACCGGACGCCCTTGCCCTTGTAGGGCTCGGGCTTGCGGACCTTGCGGATGTCGGCCGCCACCTGGCCGACCAGCTCCTTGTCGATCCCCCGCACCACGATGCGGGTGGGCGAGGGCACCTCGAAGGTGATGCCCTCGGGGGCGTCGACCACGACGGGGTGCGAGAACCCGAGCGCCAGCTCGATGGACTGCGGGCCGCGCGCCGTGGCCCGGTAGCCGACGCCCACGATCTCCAGCTCCTTGGCGAACCCCTGGGTCACCCCGGTCACCATGTTGGCGACGAGGGAGCGGGTCAGGCCGTGGAGGGCCCGCTGCTCCCGCTCGTCGTCGGCGCGGGCGATCACCAGGACGTCGCCGTCCTGGTCCACGGTGATCCCGGCCGGCACCCGCCGGGCCAGGCTCCCCTGGGGCCCGGTCACCGTGACCGACGCGCCCTCGAGCGCCACCGACACCCCCTGGGGCACGGGGATGGGCATTCGTCCGACCCGCGACATCTACCTGCCTCCTTGCACGTCGGCGGCCGCCGAGCCGGCGGGCGCACCGGCGGGCGCGGCGGGCTCACCACACATGGCAGAGCACCTCCCCGCCCAGGTGGCGCTTGCGCGCCTCGCGGTCGGTCATGAGGCCGTGGCTGGTCGACAGGACGGCCACGCCCATACCGCCGAGCACCCGGGGCATCGTGTCGGCCCGGGCGTAGATGCGGAGGCCCGGCTTCGACACGCGGCGGATCCCGCCGATGCTGCGGGTCCGGTCGGTCGAGTACTTCATCGTGATCTCCAGGGTGGAGCCCGGGCGTCCCGGCTGCTGGTGCACCTGGTAGCCCGCGATGAAGCCCTCGCGCTCCAGGATGTCGGCCAAGGCCTCCTTCAACTTCGAGCCCGGCATGGTCACCGTCTCCCGCTGCGCCGTGCTGGCGTTGCGGATCCGGGTCAGCATGTCCGCGATCGGATCGGTCATCGTCATCGCCCGCGCTCCCTACCAGCTCGCCTTCGTGACGCCGGGAACCTCGCCGGCGTGCACCATCGTGCGCAGACAGATCCGGCACAGCCCGAACTTGCGATAGACGGCCTTCGGCCGCCCGCACCGCCGGCACCGCGTGTAGGCCCGCACCTTGAACTTGGGGGTGCGCTGCTGCTTCTGGATCAATGCCTTCTTCGCCATGATGCCTATCGGGTCTCCTGTCGGAACGGGAAGCCGAACGCTCGAAGGAACGCCCGGCCCTCCTCGTCGGTGCGGCCGGTGGTCACGATGGTGATGTCCATGCCGCGGACGGTGTCGATGCGGTCGTAGTCGACCTCGGGGAAGATCAGCTGCTCGTTGACCCCGAAGGTGTAGTTGCCCTGCCCGTCGAACGACCGGGGCGACAGGCCCCGGAAGTCGCGGATCCGCGGGATGGCCAGGCTGATCAGCCGGTCGAGGAACTCCCACGCCCGGTCGCCCCGCAGGGTGACCCGCACGCCGATGGGCATCCCCTCCCGCAGCTTGAAGCCGGCGATGGACTTCTTGGCCCGGGTCACGACCGACTTCTGGCCGGTGATGACCTCGATGTCCCGCTGGGCGCCCTCGATCAGGGAGGGCTGCTGGGTGGCCCGGCCGACCCCCATGTTGACGACGATCTTCTCCAGCCGGGGGACCTGCATCACGTTGGCCAGGCCCAGCTCCTCCTCGAGCCGCGGCTGGACCTCGTCGCGGTAGCGGGCGCGGAGCCTCGGCATCGTGGCGCCGGCGCTGCCGGCGGCGCGTCCCACGGTGCGGGCGATGTCGGCGCCCTTGGGCGCGCCGCCACCGCGGGGCGCGTTCTGGGCCTGGCGGGCGCCGGCCGGCTTCTTGGCCGCCGGGGCCTTCTTGGCCGCGGCCTTCGTCGTCTTGGCCGGGCTCACAGCTCCGCCCCGCACTTCTTGCAGACCCGCACCTTCCGGCCCTGCTCGTCGGCCTTGTAGCCCACTCGCGTGGGCTCGCCACAGGCACGGCACAGCAGCGACACGTTCGAGACCGGCATCGGCATGAACTTGTCGATGATCCCGCCCTGGTAGGTGCGGGCCGTCGGCTTGGAGTGGCGCTTGGCCACGTTCACCCCTTCCAGGACCACCTTGTGCTCCTGGGGGATGGCCCGCACCACCTCGCTGCGATGCCCCTTGTACTTGCCGGACCGGACGATCACCCGGTCCCCCTTTCGCACCCGCATCACAACACCTCCGGAGCGAGCGACACGATCCGCATGAACTTCTTGTCCCGCAGCTCCCGCCCCACCGGCCCGAAGATCCGGGTGCCGCGGGGCTGCTGCTGGTCGTTGATCAGGACGGCGGCGTTCTCGTCGAAGCGGATGTAGCTCCCGTCGGGCCGCCGCTTCTCCTTGGCCGTGCGCACGACCACGCACTTGACCACGTCCCCCTTCTTCACCGCCGCGCCGGGGATGGCGTCCTTCACCGTGGCGACGAACACGTCGCCGATGCTGGCGTAGCGGCGGCGCGAGCCACCGAGCACCCGGATGCACAGCACCTCCCGGGCCCCCGAGTTGTCGGCCACCCGAAGGCGTGATTCCTGTTGGATCATCGGGCCCGCTCCAGGACCGACTCGAGGCGCCAGTGCTTGAGCTTGGACAGCGGCCGGGTCTCGACCACCCGGACGCGGTCGCCCACCCGGGCCTCGCCCTGGGCGTCGTGCACGTAGAGACGCTTGGTCCGCTGGACGGTCTTGCCGTAGCGGGGGTGGCGGACACGCTCGACCACGGCCACGACCACGGTGGCGTTCATCTTGTCGGACACCACCGTGCCCTCGCGCACCTTGCGCCGGTTCGCCCTCGGCTCGGCGGCGCCCTCGGGCGCCCCGGCCGGCTGCGTGCTGACTGTGCCGTCGGCCATCAGGCGTCCGCCTCCTCGTCCTCGTGGTCCGTCGCCGGCGCCGGGGCGGCGGTGCCGGCGGGCGCCGCGCCCTCCTCCTCCGCCAGCTCGTGCTGACGCAGGTAGGTCAGGATCCGGGCCACCTCCTTGCGGACGTGGAGGATCCGGGCGGTGTTGTCCAGCTGCCCCGTGGCCAGCTGGAACCGCAGGTTGAACAGCTCCTTGCGCGCCTCGACCAAGCGGTCGGCCAGCTCGCCGGGCTCCATCGTCGCCAGTTCCGAGACGGCCATCAGACCTGCACCTCCGGCGCGCCGTGGGTCCCCGGGCGCACCACGAAGCGGGCCTTCATCGGGAGCTTCTGGATGGCGCGCTCCATGGCCGCCTGGGCCAGCTCCTGGTCCACCCCGGCCAGCTCGAACAGAACCCGGCCGGGGCGCACGACAGCCACCCAGTGCTCGGGGTTGCCCTTGCCCGAGCCCATGCGGGTCTCGGCCGGCTTCTGGGTCACCGGCTTGTCGGGGAAGACGCGGATCCAGATCTTGCCGCCACGACGGACGTGGCGGGTCATGGCGATACGGGCGGCCTCGATCTGGCGGGCCGTCAGCCAGCCCGGCTCCAAGGCCTGGATCCCGAAGTCGCCGAAGGTCACCGTGGTGCCGCCCTTGGCAGCCCCGGTGAGGCGTCCGCGCTGCTGCTTGCGGTGCTTCACCTTGCGCGGCATGAGCATCTCAGTCCACCTCCTTGCGGAAGTGCGGCGCCTCGTGGTGCTGGTGGCGGCTGCGGCGCTCCATCTCCTCGTCCTCGGCCAGACGGCGTTCGAGCTCGTCGGGCTCTGCGGGCGGGGCGATGAGGTCGGGCACGGTGGCCGCCGCTTCCTCCCCTGTCTCGCTCCCCTCCGCTCGCTCGGCCGGGGCCTCGGCCGGGGCCTCGGCGACGGACCCTCCCGTCGCCGGCACCGCCGCGGTCTCCGTCGGCACCGCCGCGGTCTCCGCCGGCACCGCCGCGGTCTCCGCCGGCACGGCGGCAGTCTCCGCCGGCACCGCAGCGGCCTCCGCCGCCGTCCCGTCGGTCGCTGCCGCGCCGGCAGGCTCCGTCGCCACGCCGCCCGTCACGGGCTCCGGCGCGCCGGTTCCGGCCTCTGCCACCTCGAGCTCGGCCGGCTCGGCCGGCTCGGCCTCGGGGCCACCGGCGCCCGGCGCGCCCTGGTCGACCCGCCGGCGGCCGCCACCGGCGGTGATCAGCCGGCGGGGCCGGCCCTGCCCCGAGGTCTCACCCACCGCCATCGCCGCCTCGCGGTTGATCTTCTCGTCCAGCGAGACCTTGTAGGGCAGGATGTCGCCCTTGTAGATCCAGACCTTCACGCCCACCCGGCCCGACGTGGTGCGGGCCTCCCGGAAGCCGTAGTCGATGTCGGCCCGGAGCGTGTGCAGCGGGACGCGGCCCTCGCGGTAGGACTCCCTGCGGGCCATCTCCGACCCGCCCAGCCGGCCGGCGCACTGCACGCGCACGCCCTGGGCCCCGGCCTTCTGGACCGTCTGGATGGCCCGCTTCATGGCCCGGCGGAAGGCGACCCGGCGGGCCAGCTGGTCGCAGATGCCCTGGGCGATAAGGGCGGCGTCCAGCTCGGGCTGCTTGATCTCTTGGATGTTGAGCTGGATCCGGTTGTGGAGACCGGTGATCTCCTCGAGCTTCTTCTTGAGACGGTCGGCCTCCGCGCCGCGCCGGCCGATGACGATGCCCGGACGGGCCGTGTGGATGTCCACCCGCAGGCGGTCCCGCGTCCGCTCCACCTCGATGCGGCTGACGGCCGCGGCCTCGAGCTGCGACATCAGGTAGTCGCGGATCTTCCAGTCCTCGACCACGAAGTCGCGGTAGTGGCGCTCCTCGAACCACCGGGACTTCCAGTCGGTGGTGACACCGAGGCGGAAGCCGTAGGGATTGACCTTCTGGCCCATCTATTCGCCCTTCTCGTCGGCCTCGTCGGCCTCGGTCGCTGCCTCGTCCCCGCCGTCCTCGGCCTCCGCCCCGCCGGCGTCGGCCTGGTCCTCGACCACCTCGGTCTCGGGCTCGGTCTCGGTCACCGGCGCCCCGGCGGCCGCCGCGCCGGCACCCGCGACCTCCTCGTCCTCGAACTGGACCTCGGGCGCCTCCGCCGCCAGCGCGGCCTCGGCCTCGGCGGCGTGGCGACGGCGTGACAACCGGCCGGCCAGGTCGGCCCGACGGCGCGACTCGGCCACGCGCCGCTGGCGCTGGGCACCGGCGGCCTGGCGCTCGGCCCGGCGGCGGAGCAGGCGGTCCTCGGGCAGCCGGCTCACGATCACCGTGATGTGGCAGCCCCGCTTGCGGATCCGGGTCGCCCGGCCCCGGGCACGGGGTCGCCAGCGCTTGAGGGTCACGCCCTCGTCGGCGAAGCACGCCGACACGTAGAGCTCCTCGGCGTCCTCGCCGTCGTTGTGCACGGCGTTGGCCACGGCCGAGGCCAGCACCTTGTCGATGATGGCCGCCGCCTCCCGCGGGGTGTGGCGGAGGATCTCGGCTGCCCGGTCCACGTCCTCGCCCCGGATCAGGTCGAGCACCTGGCGGGCCTTGCTGGCGGACATCCGGCAGTGCCGGAGCACGGCCTTCGTCCCCGGCCGCTCGTTGGTCTTGAGGCCCGGCATGTCATCGCCTCCCGGCGCGCTCTTGGCCGGCGTGGTACCGGAAGGTCCGGGTGGGGGCGAACTCGCCCAACTTGTGGCCGACCATGGACTCGGTGACGTACACCGGCACGTGGCGGCGGCCGTCGTGGACGGCGATGGTGTGGCCGACCATGTCGGGGATCACGGTCGACCGTCGGGACCACGTCTTGATGACGCGCTTCTCGCCGGTGGCGTTGAGGGCGTCCACCTTCTTCAGGAGGTGGTCGTCCACGAACGGGCCCTTCTTCAGGCTGCGGGGCACGTGACCTCCCGTCAGCGCCGGGCGCCGCGGGTGCGGCGACGGCGAACGATCAACTTGTCGGACTCCTTGTGCCGGGCACGGGTGCGGCCCTCGGGCTTGCCCCACGGCGACACGGGGTGCCGCCCGCCCGAGGACTTGCCCTCGCCGCCGCCCAGGGGGTGGTCGACCGGGTTCATGGCCACGCCCCGGGTCTGGGGCCGGATGCCCTTCCACCGGTTGCGGCCGGCCTTGCCCACCTTCACCAGCTCGGCCTCGGCGTTGCCGACGACGCCCAAGGTGGCCCGGCACTCGATGGACACCCGCCGCATCTCGGTCGAGGGCAGACGCAGGGTGGCGAAGGCCCCCTCCTTGGCCACCAGCTGCACGCTCATGCCCGCCCCCCGGGCCAGCTTGCCGCCGCCGCCGGGCCGGAGCTCGACGCAGTGGACGGTCGAGCCGACAGGGATGAACCGGAGCGGCAAGGCGTTGCCCGGGCGGATCTCGGCCCCCTGGCCGTTCTGCAGCACTGTGCCGACCCGCACCCCGGCAGGCGCCAGGATGTAGCGCTTCTCCCCGTCGGCGAAGTGGAGCAGGGCGATGCGGGCGTTGCGGTTGGGGTCGTACTCGATCGAGGCGACCTTGGCCGGGATGCCGTCCTTGTCCCGCCGGAAGTCGACCAGCCGGTACTGGCGCTTGTGACCGCCGCCGCGGTGGCGGGCGGTCTTGCGGCCGTAACTGTTTCGGCCGCCCGAGCGGGGCTTGGGGGCGAGCAGGGAGCGCTCCGGACGGTCCCGGGTGATCTCGGCGAAGTCCGAGACGGTCTGGAACCGGCGTCCGGCGCTGGTGGGCTTGCGTGAGCGCAGCGGCATTGGATCCTCAGCTCTCGAAGAGGTCGATACGGTCGCCGGGGTGCAGCGTCACGAACGCGCGCTTCGTGTCGGGGTGGTGCCCCGTCTGGTTCGTACGCCGGTTGCGCGTGGCCTTCCCCTTGCGGTTGAGCGTGTTGACCTTGTCGACCCGGACGTCGAAGGCGCGCTCCACGGCCCGGCGGACGTCGATCTTGGTGGCCCGCCGGTCCACGACGAACACGTAGACGTTGCGGTTCATGAGGGCGTAGGTCTTCTCGGAGATGACCGGCCGCCGCAGCACGCTGGTGGCGTCCTTCACTCTGCGGCCTCCTCGGTCGGCTCGCTGGTCTCGGATTCCGCCACCTCGGCCTCCTCCGCCGGTGCCTCCTCCGCCGGTGCCTCCGCCGCCGGTGCGGCCGTGCCTGCGGCCGCCTCGGCGCCCGGCAGCGTGCCGTCGCTGAAGACGACCCAGTCGTTGCGCAGCACGTCGTAGGCGGAGAGCTCGCCGGCCACGACCGTCTGGACCCGCTGGAGGTTGCCGAAGGATCGCTCGGCCTCGAGCTCGTCGGCTCCCAGGACCACGAGGACCTTCCCGTCGAGCCCGAGCGCGTCCAGCGCGGCGGCGGCGTCCTTGGTGCGCGGCACCTCGAAGCGCCAGGCGTCCACCAGCGCCACCCGCTCGCCGGCGGCCCGGTCGGACAGGGCGGAGCAGAGGGCCAGACGCACCATCTTCTTGGGCGTCCGCTGGCGGTAGCTGCGGGGCTTGGGGCCGAGGGCGATCCCACCGCCGGGCCACAGGGGCGACCGGATGGAGCCCTGGCGGGCCCGGCCGGTGCCCTTCTGGCGGAACGGCTTGGAGCCGCCACCGCGGACCTCGGCCCGCGTGCGGGTGGACTGGGTGCCCGCCCGGGCGGCGGCCAGCTGGGCCGTCACCACCTGGTGCAGGACCGCCTCGTTGGGGGTGATGCCGAAGACGCCGGGCGCGAGGTCGACCCGCCCCAGCTCCTTGCCCGCCATGTCCCGGCGGACCACCGTCCGGGTGGCGGGTGCCGGCCGCTCCTTCTTCACCGGGACCCGCATCACGACCGGCTCCCGTTGCGCTGGGGCACGGTCTTGACGGAGTCCCGCAGGATGACGACGGCGCCACGGGGCCCGGGCACCGCCCCCTTCACGAGCACCAGCTCGCGCTCGGGGTCGCTC
>JAJYVT010000094.1 GCA_021791845.1 Actinomycetes bacterium
TCGCGTTCAGGGACTCCACATCCTCCTGCTATCGGGCTTCGCCGGCGAACCTCAGCGAGATCGGTGCACAAAGAGCGTCGCCGATCACCGCCAGGACGTGATCAGGAAGTCATGCCGCTAACACCACCCCTCGAACCCGGCCGGCTCGGGATGCAGGGCGGCGACAGCCTCGAGGGCGAGGAGGTCGTCGGCGTGGGTCGAGCGGTCGGCCTCCGTGCGGCTCCCGTCCAAGACGTCCATCTGGGCGCCCAGCCCGAGGTCGAGGCGAACCGTTCGCAACGCCTCGGCGGTCGTGGCGGCGGCCGCCACCTGCTCCAGGTCCTCGGCGTAGGCCAGGAGCTTGGGAACGTCGCCGCCCGAGAGGCGGCCAGCCAGTCGGCGGATGTCGGAGACCGAGGTGGCAGGACGCTTCGTGAGCATCTCGGCCACCATCCTGGAGATCTTGCGCGAGGGCCGGTGGATCGTCTCTGCCACATCAGTTCTGCGGATCTGGTCGGGGTGCTGGGCGATCCGCAGGTAGGCCAGGGCGGTCCGCACCCCGGTGCGCCGCAACACCGCCGGCCCGAGCCCCGACGAGACCGGGATCCCCGCTTCCATGCAGGCGACGTGGACGGGGAGCAGCACGGAGCTCACTCTGGCGAGGACGGCGATCTCGTCGGGGCGCGCCCCGGTGGCCAGCCAGTCGCTGACGACGTCGACGGCCAGGTGGGCGAGCGCCTCGCCGGCCGCACCGACGGCGGCGACGGCACCCGTGCCGGCGAGGGGGCCGCCCGCCGCCGGCGGCGGGTCCTTGCGCCCGGGGGCGGGACGGATGACTTTCTGCAGCCGGCGCGTGTTGTAGGAGAGGAGATTGCTGGCGGCGTCCACCACGGCCGGCGGGCAGCGGTAGTTCACCTCGAGGGTGTGGGTCCCCGCTCCGGGGAAGAACCGGTCGAAGTCGATGAGGAAGCGGGGGTCCGCTCCGGCGTACCCGTAGATGACCTGGTCGTCGTCGCCGACCCCGAAACAGTCGTAGGCGGGGGCGCAGAGGAGGCGGACGAGCAGGAGGTGGGCCGGGGTGAGGTCCTGGAACTCGTCGACGAGCATCCGTCGGCACGAGCGTTGGGCTCGCGCCCTGGCACCGGGGTCTCGGAGCAGGATCTCGATGGCGCGGTAGATCTGCTCGTCGAAGTCGACCGCCCGCCGCTCGCGCAGCTCCTCCCGGTACACCCCGAAACCCTCCGCCAGCCCGGGGGCGTCCGGAACCGTCTGCTCGACCTCGTCCGGCGGCACCAGCCCCAGGCGGACGGTCGAGAGAGCGTCGAGGTACGGGGCCACCGTGTCGGCGTTCGCTTGTCGCTTGACCGGGAAGACCTGCTGGACGAGGTCCCGGGCGCCGGCCTCGTCCAGCACCCCGAGCCGGCCGGTCCCCCCGAGCTCGGAACAGACCCACAAGCCCAGCGAGTTGAGGGTCCGGACCTGCGGCCCACGACCCGTCACGAGCCCCGGGAGCCGGACGCGGATCTCCTCGGCGGCCCGGGTGTTGAAGGCGACGGCCGTCACCGTCGAGGGATGGACCCCCCGGTCGGCGAGGAGATGGCGAAGGCGCTCGGTGAGGACCCGGGTCTTGCCGGAGCCTGCGGGGGCGATCACGCGCGCGCCGCCGGTCGGATGGGCGACGGCGGCGAGCTGGTCGGGAGCGAGCTCGGCGGCCGGTGGGCGATGGCGGGCCGGGGTGAGGATGCCGGCCTCGGCGCTGAAACGGTGCACGACCGGGGTCCCTGTCGGGAGCTCCGGGGGGTCCGGCGGGCCGCCGTCGACAAAGAGGGGGCGGCCCTCGGGGTCCAGCAGGTCGGCCGGTCCTCCCTCCCGGGCGCCCGCGACGCGCCGGGCGGCCTTGCGGGCGTGCCACCACACGAGCTCGCCGCTGCGGGCGTCGTACGTGTTCGCCCAGACCAGGAACTGCAGGCGCTCCCGGGCGAACTCGAAGCCGGGGTCGACGCCGTGGACCGCTCCGTCGAAGACCTCGGGCGCCCGCAGGTCGGCCGGGTCGCACGCGAGCTCGACGACGACCGGACGCCGGGCCAGCCAGGCCTCGTGAAGCCGGTCGGCAGCGGCGGCGGGGGCCGCGAGCTCCTCGGCGCCGACGAGAACCCGTTGCGCCCCCTCCCAGCCGGCAGGTGGAGGCTGGCCCGCGACCACGATGGCGCCGCGGCCGAGCACGAGCGGGACAGCCGGCACCGAACGAGGGTACCGAAGGGGTGCGACAGCCGAGGCCGCGCGGCCCCTCCTGGGCATCCCCGCCCACGTGGTCGGCGCCGGCTCGACCCAGGGCAGCGAGCCGCACGCCACGGAGCAGCATCCCTTCGCCCGGTCGGAGGCGCCGCACACGGACGACCATCCCCATTGTGGCGTCGAGGTGCCGACGGGGCGACGGAGACCCGGTCACGGCGGGGCCGGCGTTCCGGCTGCCGGCGTTCCGGCTGGCGGCGCTCAGGCCGGCGGCGTTCCGGGTGCCGGCGCTCAGGCCGGCGGCGTTCCGGGTGCCGGCGCTCAGGCCGGCGGCGTGCAGTTGACCATCCAGCGGATGCCGTAACGGTCGAGCACGACCCCCCAATAGGCACCCCAGGGCATGTCCGCCATCGGAGACCCCTCCGAGCCGCCATCGGACAGGGCGTCGTACAGCCGATCGGCCGCTTCTCTGCTGTCCACGTCGAGGCAGAGGGTGGTGTTGTTGCCGACGCGGGTCTCCTGCCCCATCGAGCCGAGCATGTCGGTCGCCATCAGCACGTGGCCAGCGACGATCGGCAGCTCGGCGTGGAGCACGAGGCCCTGCTCCTCGGCGGGCAGGGTCCCGGGTCCCATGGCGGGCATGTCCGAGAACCGGGTGAGCACGGTGATCTCGGTCCCGAACGTCCCGGCGTAGAACGTGAAGGCCTCTTCGGCCTGGCCCTGGAAATTGAGGTACGTGCTGACTCGCGCCATGGATGGCTCCTTCCGCCCGACGGCGCCCGCCTCGGCGCCTGGACCCATCGTCCACCATGTGGGCCCCGGGTTCCACCGGGAGCCTGTCGGCGGGCGTCGCTCCGACCACGTGCCGCCGCAGCCCGGCGCGACGTGGAGCGGCGGGTCGTCTCCGAGGAACCGCTCACGCCGAGACGGCGTGGACCAGCCGAAGACCCCCTACCCCTACTTCTTCACGTACCAGGTCTGCGGGTTCATGGCCCCGTAGGGGCTGAGCTGCTGCCAACCCTGGAGGTTGTTCTTCACCGCAACGACTGCCAGGTCGGTGAGGGGCCACCACAGGGAGGCCAGGTTCTTCGAGAGGTAGTTCTCGGCGTTGTAGAGGGGCTTGAGGCTCGATGTGGTCGACGTCTCGACGGCGTCGATCAGCTTCTGGGCCTTGGCTGTGTAGTACCCGCCGCCCCAGTAGTTGCCCTTGCCCCACTGGCTTGTGCCCGAGGGGACGAGCTGGTACTGGCCGTATGTCCACATGTAGCCGGCGTAGTTGATGAGCCCCCACTTGCACGGCGGTGTGCTCGGGCACACGCCGCCGATGGAGAACATCGTTGTGGTGGTCTGACCGTCCATGGCGATGTCCACGCCCACCGACTTCGCCACCGTGTGGAAGGCGGACACCGCGGCCAACGAGGCTGTTGTGCCGGTCGAGTACATGAGCAGCAGGCTGAGCTTCTTGCCCTTGGGGATCCCCTTGCCGCACTCCGAGGGCCCGGTGCCGGGTCGCTTGCACACGTCGATGCCACCCGGGCCCTTCGTCCAGCCGTGCTGGGTCAACAGCTTGGCCGCGGCCTGCGGGTCGTAGGGATAGGGGTTGGTCTTGATCCCGGGGCTCACGTACGGAGAGCCCGGGTAGTTGGCGACCGGCCCGTAGTCGGGAAGGGCGTAGCCGCCGAAGGCCCGCTTGATGTAGAGGCTCTGTGTGATGAGGCGCTGGAGCGCCTGGCGGATGTAGAGCTGCTTGACGAGGGGGCCCCATGTCTTTGAGGTGTAACCGAGCTCGACCACCTGGTTGTAGAAGACCGGCCAGCCCTTGATCGTGTAGCCGTGGCCCTTGAAGTAGGAGGACTGCTTCAGGTCCCCGAAGGGGATGTAGCCGAATGTGATGCCGCCCGACCGGAGGGCATTGAGCTCGGCCGAACCTGTTGTGAAGCTGAACACCTTGTAGCCGGCGATGCGGGGCTTTGTCGGCCCGGTGTAGCTGGCGTTGGTGTTGAAGGTGGCGGCGTGGGTGGCGGTGTTGTACGAGCTGATCACAAAGGGCCCGTCCACCGTCTTCCACAGCGGGTTGGTGCTGTAGGTGCTCCGCTGCTTGGACTGGGAGAAGAGGAAGGAGAAGACCTGCTTCGCTCCGGCCGGCGTGGAGGCGGCGGTGCCGGCCGGGCCTGTGGCCGAGGTCCGGTCCCAGGCCTGCACCGGCAGCGGGTAGATCCAGGTGAGCTGGTTGCCGGTGAACCAGGTCGGGTTGTAGGAGCGCTTCAGGTGCAAGACGAACGTCTGGGCGTTGGGGTAGGAGACGCTGGCGATGTTGTCGGGCATGAGCCCGGGCAGGTAGTTGCCCAGTGTCTTCTTTCCGGCGTTCAGAAGGTCGAAGTAGAACTTGACGTCGTTCGATGTCACCGGCGCCCCTGTCGACCACTTGAATGTGGCCTTCATGGTGACGGTGACTGTCTTGTCGTGGTTCGAGAAGACCGGGGGCTTGCCGATCGACTGGTTGTAGTCGATCCCGGTGTGGGAGCCCTTGCCTGCCCAGTAGAGAGGGAGCCACATGCCCCGCTCGATGTTGATGTCCCAGGCCTCGTAACCGACCTGGTTGTCGAGAGGCAGGATCCATGTGAAGTAGTCGCCGATCAACAGGGCGTAGCTCGGGAAGGCGCCCGAAGCGACCTTCGCCGCCCTTGCTCCCTTGGTCACGGTGGACGCCTGGTGGGCGTTCGGGCTGGCCGAGGCCGCCGGTTGCCCGATCAGCCCGGCACCGCCCATCGTCGCCATCAGCGCCGCCGCCGCGACCCCGGTCCCCCAGCGCACTCGTGCGCTCCACCTGCGAGAGGCGCGCTCCGCCGACGCGCCCCTTCTGTGCATGGGCATGCCTCAACCCTCCTTCGGGTTTGCGGACCCGAAGCCCTCGACCGCCGATCCGCAAATATTATGACTGCGTTACAACTTGCGCAAGATCGCGCGTCAGCCTAGCGGGTCGGCGGGTGCACGTGGAGGCGGGGAACGGCCAGAGCGGGTGGCGCGCCGGTCCGCGCCCTCGGTCGACCTACGACTTCGACACCGCCGCCGGCTGCGGCGTCCACTCGCAGGGCAGGTGCTTGATCCCGTTCACGAACGTGGAAAGGAGGCGCTGGGGGGGAGCCGTCGCTCGGATGTCAGGCAGGCGCGTCAGCAGCTCGCGCCACATCACCGCGATCTCCCGGCGCGCCAGGTGCGCCCCCAGGCAGAAGTGGGGACCGGCCGCCCCGAAGCCGACGTGCGGGTTCGGGGTCCGACGGACGTCGAAACGGAACGGGTCCTCGAAGACGGCGTCGTCTCGATTGGCCGACCGGTAGAAGAGGAGCACCTTGTCGCCGGCGTCGAGCTGCTGGCCGCCGAGCTCGACCGCCGTCGCGACCGTTCGTCGCATCCAGGTCACCGGTGACGCCCATCGCACGACCTCGTCGACCGCCGTCGGCGTCACCCCTTCGACGTCTGCCTGCCACCGAGCACGCTGGTCCTGGTGCTCGGTGAGGAGCCACAGGGTGTGGGCGATTGCGTTGCGCGTGGTCTCGTTGCCCGCGACGACGAGCAGTACGAAGAACGACGCGAGCTCGGCGTGCGTGAGCGCCTCGCCGTCGACGTTCGTCGTCACGAGGGCGGTGGTGAGGTCGTCCCTGGGGTGTGCGAGTCGATCGTCGCCGAGCGTGTGCATGAGCTCGGTCAGCTCGGCCCCGGCGCCGAGGAACGCCTCGATCGGGTCGACCCCGTCCGGGACGTACTCCTGGTCGCCCTCGGAGAGGATGACGTTGGAGCAGCGGTAGACGGCCTCGCGAGCGTCCTCGGGGATGCCCATCATGTCGCAGATCACGCCAAGTGGCAGCGGCGCCGCGACGTCCGTCACGAAGTCTCCCGCTCTTCGCTCGGCGATGGTGTCGACGATGACCCGCGATCGATCTCGGACCTGCGCTTCGACGGACGCGACCATCCGCGGCGAGAAGGCCTTGCCCACGATCCGGCGCAGGCGGGTGTGGCGTGGATTGTCGGTCGAGATCATGCCGCTGAAGTACTCGACCATCGCCTCGGGCATGTCGATGACGCTCACCGCGCCCTGCCCGGACCGAAAGACGTCGGGGTGGCGGCTCGCTTCCGCGACATCGGCATAGCGGGTGACCGCCCAGTAGCCGGGGCCGGGGGGAGGCATGTGCGGGGACCGGTCGCGGAGGTCGCGCTCGGCGAAGTGCGCAACCGGCCGTTCCCGGCGCAGGGTGAGGAACGCTCCCTCGATGTCCTCCGGCGGTCTCGCCCAGAACTCCAGGCCGGAGAGATCGATCTCCTCAAGCGTGACTCCGTCGCGCGGCAGCACCGGTCGCATGCTACGCCCCCGGCGTCCCCCGTCCGAAGGGATGCGGCGATCCAGGACGGCCTTGCGGGCGCTGGGCGGCGGCAACGAGGATGCCACTCCATGGCGACACGTCCCGCCCCCTCGTCGGCCGACGCGGGGGCGGGGCTGGGTGTCGGCCCGGGCGCCGCCGGGGACCCCGACGCCGACGCGGTCGCCACGGAGCCGGGGAGCGACCTCCCCCGCACGGGCCGTGTCGTCGAGGGGCGGCGCAAGGTTCGCATGGCGGACGTCGGAGCGGACCGCCGGGCGCGGCTCGACGCCCTGGCGCGCTACCTGCACGACGTGGCCGAGGACGACGCCGCAGGCGCCGCCCTCCCCGCGACCGTCGGATGGGTCCTTCGGAGCACGCGCATGCAGATCGACCGGTTCCCCACGCTCGGCGAGGAATTGGTCCTGCACACGTTCTGCTCCGCCACCGCGACCCGGTGGGCGGAGCGAACGAGCGTTGTGCGTGGCTCCGGGGGCGCGCTGGTCCGGGCCGTGTCGATCTGGGTCGCCGTCGACACCACGACCGGTGCCCCCGTGCGACTCGGCGACTGGTTCTTCAGCGTCTACGGGCCGTCCGCCGAGGGCAGGCGCGCCTCCGCCCGCCTGGCACTCGGTCCGCCGCTCGGGCCGGCCCCGCCGGCGCGGCCGTGGCCGCTTCGGCGCAGCGACATCGACGCCTGGTCGCACGTCAACAACGCCATCGCGTGGGCGGCGGTCGAGGACGCAGTCGAGATCGGTCCGGACGACACCATGGTCGCACTGCTGGAGCACCATGCGCCGATCGGCGCCGAAGCCCGGCCCGTCCTTGCCGTCCGGTCCCACGGCGACGAGCGATCGGTCTGGCTCCTCGACACCGGTGGGGGCTCCGGAGAGGCCGTGCGGGTGCTGATGGCGTCGAGGGTGGAGCTGCGTCCGGGTGGACCCTCGCCCGGAAAGGCGTGAGGCACCGCCACCCGGGGCTACCATCTGCCCAGGGGAGGAGGAACCATGACGACGCAACCGCCGACCGGGTACCCCGAACAGCCCTCGCACGGGGACGCACCGATGCCGGGCTGGCCGTCCCCGCCCTCCCCTGCCGGCCCGCTTGCCGGCCCGCTCCCCGCTCCGCAACCTGGCGGCACCGGGGCGCGGCCTCCCCGCGGGGCGCGCCGGCACGACTGGCGCATCGGCGTCATGGCGGTCGCCGTCGTGGCGCTCGTGATCGCAGGCGTCCTCATCTACGTGCGAGCCGGCCGCCCGGCCTCCAAGGCGCCTCGGGCGCGCCTGGAGAGCGCGCTCACCGCCACCAACGCCGCCGTCAACGCCGACGTCACACTGAACGTCAAAGCCGGCTTCGCCGGCATCACCTTCGACGTGACCGGGTCGGGCAGCGTGGACTTCGCGTCCCACGCGGCCAGCCTCGACATGCACGCGTTCGGTCACACGATCTCCGTCGTCGAGGCCAACAGCATCTTGTACCTGAAGGTCGGCTCGCTGGTGGGCAACCAGTTCCCCGGCAAGACATGGGTGCGCATGCCGATGTCCGCCTTCACGAGCGCCCACGGCAACGCCTTGTTCGTGACAGACGATCCGGCAACGATGATGAGCTCCCTCCTGAAGCTCGGTGCCACCGTCACACCGATCGGAACGGCAACAATCGACGGAACACGCGACCAGGGGTACCGGATCAACCTGACCCTGGGCGAGCTCCGGGCGCATGCGTCCGAGCTTCCTCCGTCGGCCCGTTCGCTCTTCGCCACACCCAAGCTGCCCGCGACAGCCACCGTCTCGTCGACCATGTACGTCAACCCGACCGGTCAGCTGCAAGCCACGCACGTCCTTCTCACCGCCACGGCCACAGGGCACCCGGTCACCGTCGCGATCGACGTCACGATGTCGCACTTCGGCGCGGCGACCGTCCCTGCACCGCCCCCTGCCACACAGACGGTGACATACAGCCAGATGAAGGGGTCGCTCGGGTCGGGCACCCTCCCGCTGACATTCCACGCCGGGGCGCAGGTCACATAGGGCCCGCTGCGGTTCGGGTCGCCCGGAGCCTGCCCGCAGCATCCCCGCAGCCTGCCCGCAGCATCCCCGCCGATCGTCCGATGGTGACCTACGGCCCTTGGGTCTGCGTCGCTCCGAGACGAAGCATGGACGCATGCGGCGTCGCCGGTGGATCGGACCCATCCTCGTCCTGGTGCTGTTCGTCCTGCCCCTCTCCGCCTGCGGCGGAAGGACTCCCCGGACGGGACCCACGTCGACGACCACGACGAACACGCCGTCGACGAGCACGACCACGACGGCCGAGCCATTGACCGCCCGCGCCACCGTCTCCCCCGACCAAGGTGTCGCCGGGACCACCCTCACCTTCTCCGTCGAGATCCGGGGGCCGGGCACCCTCGGCGGCGAAGGCGTGACCTTCGGAGACGGCGCAGCCTCGGGAGCAAACGCAGGGGACGTCCGCTGCGGCGCCACGGCGCGCGCCGACCGGACGAGCACCTACACCCACGCCTACACCCAGCCGGGGACCTACCAGTTCCGCGACGAGGTGACGGCGCAGGCACCCCCTCCCTCGTGCGCGTTCGAGCACGCGACGGCACGCGCCACCGTGATCGTCGCCGCTCCGCTGGCCGACGCGGCGCTGAACGGCGCGTTCGCGTCGCCGTCGAAGAACATCGCGTGCTCCATCGACGCGGCACCGCCCGGCTCGGTGCGGTGCGCGACCTTCGCACCGCCGCAGCTGGTCACCATGGACGCGAGCGGTGCGATCACGACGTGCAGCGGCACCTCGTGCGAGCTCGGCAATCCCGCCATGGAGACGCCGGTCCTCCCCTACGGGTCGGCGACGGCAGGCGGGCCCTTCCAGTGCCTGTCCTCCGAAGCGGGGATGATCTGCACGATCGTCGGTCACAAGGGTTTCGAGCTCTCGCGGGCGGGCATCCAGCCGCTCGGCTGACGCCGACACGATCACGTCGCCGACGCCCCGTCCCGCCGGCGCCGGCAAGCGACGCGGCCGGCGGCCGAAGGACGCGCGAGGCACCCCTCCGCCAGGTGCCCCGCGCGTCGGTCGCGGCCGACCGCTGGAACCGGCTGACCGTGTCCGGTCCCCGCCAGGCGGCCATCGTGCCCGACCGGGAGGTCGCCCGACAGGGACCAAGGTCCCTTTCGCAGGGCAGCGATCGCCGCCCGTCTCCGGCCGTCCGCACGGCGTGGCACAGGGGAGGCGACCGCCACGCGAGACGACAAGCAGACAACTTGGCGCCACAGCTAGCAATGCGGGTCGCTGCTCCGCTATGCTTACCCCACCGTCGAGCACTGGAGGAGGTGCCTGCGTTGAAGAACTTTGGTAACGACATCACGAACGGCACCCTGTTCGCTCGACTGCCGGCCGGCATGTGCTCGCCGGCATCGGCGCACTAGCCAGCCCGCCACCGGCCGCCGGCCGCACCTCGGCTCGGCACACGAGCCGCATCTCCGCTTCGGCGATCCACGCCGTCGCGAGCTCGCAGCCCCCCGACACCGCGCCTCTGCGCGTCCCGCGCAGCAACCCCACAGGACCAACTCCAATGCACCCCGAGCATCTCGGCGCCCTCGCGCGCCAACGCAGACAAGAGCGCACACCGTACGTGCAGCTCCGCACGCCGCCTCCCGCGGTCCGCGCCCCCCGCCCGGACGGTCCGGGAATGCTGCGGCGCGCCCGCAGACAGCTCGGCTCGGTCCTGCTCGACGTCGGCGTCCACCTCATGCTGGCGACATGACCCGCCGGCATGGACGCCTCGGCGCTCAGCGGTGCCGGCGGCCCAGGAAGAACCAGACGACCGCGGCCAGCACCGCCACGATCACGACCGCCTTCACGACGCCCCACACGATGCCGGCGATGAAGCTGAGTGCCCAGAAGGCCACGAGCACGCCGACCACGCCGACGGCCACGACGGCCAGGGTGTGCAGCGGGCGCAGACCCCCGGACCGCCGGCGGTCCACCTGCTGCCCCGTGCGGTTCTCCACGTGCCTGCTCATGGTCGCCTCCTCATGCGGGCGCTCGGCGCCCCACGCCACCATGCTACGGCCCGCCGTTCGCGATCCG
Source organism: Actinomycetes bacterium (assembly GCA_021791845.1). Classification (GTDB taxonomy): domain Bacteria; phylum Actinomycetota; class Acidimicrobiia; order Acidimicrobiales; family RAAP-2; genus JAJYVT01. Next base: position 10,653 of record JAJYVT010000094.1, read on the forward strand.
GCGTCGGTCCGGGAGCTGTGCTGCTCGTGACCCGGCAACGGTCCAGGAGCGGCACTGCATGCTCGTCACCGTGGTCATCTGACGGATGGCCACGCCCGGAGATGCCACCGCTCCGGGACCGCGTGCCCGACCCAGCCAGGAGCGCCGCATCGCGCCTGCGATAAGCTGGGCAGACGTCCTCTCCGGCGTGTCGGACGGAGGAAGCCGATGAACCAGACCCGCCCAGGAAGCGGCGCACCCGCCGCCGTGCTCGCGGGCTCGCTCGCGGTCTTCCCCCTGCTCGACGTCCTCGGGCTCCTCGCCCGCACGCGCCACGCCGGCGAGCTCCAGGTGGTGGCCGACGGCGTTGAGGCCCGCCTGTGGGTCGAGGGCGGCGACCTCCTCGACCATGCCGCCACCGCTGCCGACCGACTGTTCGAGCTGGCGTGCCTCGACGACGCGTGGTTCGCCGTCTCCTCGGTGCTCCCACCGGGGCGGGTCGAGCACGCGGAGCGAGTGGCGCTCGAGCCGTTGATCGAGCGCGTCGCCCCCCACGTCGCCGAATGGCAGTCGCTCATGAAGGCGCTCCCGTTCGGCGCGGTGGCCCGGATGTCGCCGGTCATGCCCGGAGCGGAAGCACAGATCCGGTCCGACCAGTGGCACATCCTGAGCCTCATCGGCACCGGGCGGCCGGTGCACGAGGTGGTGGACGTGTCCGACGGGCGCCCGCTCGAGACGCTGCGCGTCATCCACGAGCTGGCGCAGAAGGAACTGATCGTGGTGGAGCTCCCGCCAGCCGAGCACCGGCGACGGACCCATCCCGCCGGATCGACATCCCGGCCGAGGCGTGCCGCTCGGCCCGGCGATCCATCGGAAGGCGGCGGGGTTCCACCGGGGCTTGCCGACACGTCCGACCCGGCGGGCGCCATCGAGCCCGCCGCTGCGTCCGCTGCGGCCACCCCCGAGCCCGCCGGAGAGCCCACCGGAGAGCCCGCCGGACCGGAGCCCGATCCGGCCACCACCGGGTCGGCAGCCCAAGGCGGGGACCAGCAGGCGAGACGGGAGCGGGCGGGCCAGGAGCTCGGGACGCCGGGCGAGGGCGTTCCGGTGGCGGCGGCGAGGGCGACGACCACGCCGCTCACGGCCCGGCGCACCGGTGCGGTCCGGACCTCGGTGGCCGAGCACGCACCGGCGGCGGAGCCGGGCTCGACCCCCGAGCCGCGTGAACAGTCGCGCAGAAGGAGCCCGGCGGCGGAAGACCGGGCGGACCTGCCCGAGGGCGGCCCGGTCGGGGTCGGCCGTCAGGCGTCCCACCGCAGCACACCCCCGCCGCGGCGCCCCGGCCACCACGCCGTTGGCGCCTACATGCCGCCGCCGGTTGCTCCCGGCTTCTGGCCCGCAGCCGATCCAGCCGGGGCCGCACCGGGCCGCGGTGGAACGGTCGTCGGCGCGAGCATCGACGCCGTGGCGAGCGACACCCCCGCTGTCGACACCCCCGCTGCCGACACCATGATCGGCTCCCCGACGCACCCGGCCCGCCCCGGACAGCCCAGCTGACGCCCTAGCGACCACCTCCCCCGGCGCCGTCGTCGTCCGCCGCGCCCGGGCCCCACGGCGCGTCCCGACGGGCCGGCACCTCGATGCCGTCGGGGCCGACCATGGAGACGGTGCCCACGGCCGCGGTGCCATACCGCTCGCGAATGGAGTCGACGACCGACATCACGTCCTGCCACGTCTCCTGGCGGTCGACGGCGGCCCGCGCCCCTGCCCGGCGCTCCGCCCCGACATCTGAAGCACTCCGAGGCGCGCCACCGTGGTCGTCCGGATCGCCCAGCTGCGCCAGTGCCTCGAGGGCCAGGTCGCCCGGCCCTTCGCCGGCGGGCCCCAGGTCGAACCGGAGCTGCCTGCCGCCCCCCGCCGGCTGGAGCCCGGACGCCGACACGCCCA
>JAJYVT010000095.1 GCA_021791845.1 Actinomycetes bacterium
TCAAGGCCCTGCTGGCAGGGGCGGAGCGCATCGGGCTCGAGGCCGACCACGTGAGCTGGAGCGGCAGCCGCCAGTGGGGGGAGCTCGTGGGCGAGGTCGTCCCGACGAGCGGCGAGGTCGAGGCCCTCCGTGAGGTGAAGGACGAGGGTGAGATCGACCGCATGGCCAAGGCGGCGGCCATCGCCGACGCCGCCTTGGAGGAGGTCCGCGCCATGCTGGGCGAGCGGGTGACCGAGGTCGACTTCGCGCTCGCCCTGGACACGGCGATGCGGCGGGGCGGCGCCGAGAGCGTTGCCTTCGAGACCATCGTGGCGTCCGGGCCGAACTCGGCCAAGCCGCACCACCACCCGACCGAGCGCGTCATCGGCGCCGGCGAGCCGGTGGTGGTCGACTTCGGAGCCACCTTCGAGGGCTATCGGTCCGACATGACCCGTACCTTCTACGTGGGCGGGGAGCCCGAGGGCGAGATGGCCCGCGTGTTCGAGGTCGTTCGCGAGTCGCAGGCCAAGGGTGTCGCCGCCGTGGCTCCCGGGGTCGGCTGCAAGGAGGTGGACGACGTCTGCCGGGCGGTCATCGCCGAGGCCGGATGGGCCGAGCGGTTCGAGCACGGCACGGGGCACGGGGTGGGCCTGGACATCCACGAGGCCCCGACGGTCAGCCCGCTGGGCACTGCTACCCTGGTCCCGGGCATGATCATCACGGTCGAGCCGGGGGTGTACCTTCCCGGCACCGGCGGTGTCCGCATCGAAGACACCCTGGTCGTGACCGCCGACGGCAGCCGCCCGCTCACCAACTTCTCGAAAGTCGTCGCCGCCTAGCGCGACGGCGCGTGACCCAGAGGAACCTGATGCCAGTTTCGACCAACGACCTCAAGAACGGCATGACCCTGGACCTTCCCGAGGGGCTGTGCTCCGTCGTTGAGTTCCAGCACGTCAAGCCGGGCAAGGGGGGGGCGTTCGTCCGGACGAAGCTGAAGAACCTCCGCACCGGCGCGGTGGTGGAGCGGACCTACCGGGCCGACGAGAAGCTCGAGCAAGCGATCATCGAGAAGCGCGAGATGCAGTTCCTCTACCGGGACGGGGCGGAGTACGTCTTCATGGACACCGGGTCCTACGAGCAGATCCAGGTGCCCCGGGACGTCCTCGGCGAGGCCGCCAACTACCTGACCGAGGGCAACGGCGTCTACCTCCAGATGCACGGGAGCGAGATCGTCGGCGTGGACCTGCCCGCCGCCGTCGAGCTGGCGGTGGCCGAGACCGAACCGGGGATCCAGGGCGACCGGGTCTCCGGCGCCCGGAAGCCGGCCACGCTCGAGACCGGGCTGGTGGTCCAGGTCCCCCTGTTCGTCAACCCAGGTGACGCGATCCGGGTGGACACCCGGACCGGCGAGTACCTCACCCGGGCGTAGCAGGACTCGGCGGACTCGGCGGACTCGGCGGACCTGGCGAGCGCGGCGGGACTCCTTGCCCGGAGACGATCCGACCAGGCACCAATCGCGCGAGCGCGCCCTCGGCCTGCTCTACGAGGCCGAGATGAAGGGGCAGCCCGTGACGGCGGTCGTGGCCGCCTTGGTGGTCCCGCCCGACCGCTTTGCCCAATCCCTGGTCGAAGCCACGGCGGCGGCCCAGGCCAGAGCCGACGTGCTCATCGCGGAGGCGGCGGTGGGCTGGCCGCTCGACCGCATGGCCGTGGTGGACCGCCTCGTCCTGCGCATGGCGGTGGCCGAGCTCCTGGACCCGACGGGGCCGCCCGTGGCCGTGGTCATCGACGAGGCGGTGGAGCTGGCCAAGACGTACTCGACCGAGGAGTCCGGCGCCTTCGTCAACGGGATCCTCAGCACGGTCGCGGCGTCGGTGCGGTAGCATCGCCGTCTGACCGTGAAGCGGGTCCCGTGAGGCTCGCACGGACAGGAGGAGCAGTGGCCGAACGAGAGCGCAGCCATACCCGCGGTGGCGTGTTCGTTCCCCGTTCCCAGATCCTGTCCGCCTCCGACGTCCACCGCGCCCTGGTGCGCATGTCGCACGAGGTGGCCGAGCGGAACCGCGGTCTCGAGGACGTGGTGCTGATCGGCCTCCAGACCGGCGGCGTCCCCCTGGCCACCCGCATGGCGGCGCTGCTGGCCGAGGCGGAGGGCATCGTGGTGCCGGTGGGCACGCTGGACGTCGCCTTCTACCGCGACGACATCGGACTGCGGCCCGTGCTGCCGGAGGCCGTGACCGACATCCCCTGTGACCTCACCGGCCGGGTGGTCGTGCTGGTGGACGACGTGCTCTTCACCGGCCGCACCGTCCGTGCGGCGCTGAACGCCCTCGGCGACTTCGGCCGGGCCCGCACGATCCAACTGGCGGTGATGGTCGATCGCGGCCACCGTGAACTGCCGATCCGACCCGACTACGTGGGAAAGAACCTCCCCACCCGGCGGGACGAGATGGTGGACGTGAGCGAGGACGGCGTCGTCATCGGTTCGCTCCAGTGACACACCTCCTCTCCATCGCCGACCTCGGGCGCGAGGGCATCGAAGAGGTCTTGAAGGTGGCCGAGGCCTTCGCCGAGGTCGAGCGGCGCCCGATCCCCAAGGTGCCGACGCTCCGGGGCCGGGCCGTCGCCACCCTGTTCTTCGAGGAGTCGACGCGCACCCGACTCTCCTTCGAGACCGCGGCCAAGCGGCTGTCGGCCGACGTGCTGTCGTTCTCCGCCGGGTCCTCGTCGGTCAAGAAGGGCGAGTCCATCCGCGACACGGTCGAGACCATCGAGGCCATGGGGATGGACGCGCTGATCGTCCGGCACGCCTCGGCGGGGGTCCCGGCCCAGGTGAGCCGGTGGGTTCGCCGCTGCAAGGTGGTGAACGGCGGGGACGGGTGGCACGAGCACCCCACCCAGGCGCTTCTCGACTGCTTCACGGTGCGCCAGTCCGTCGGGTCCATCGACGGCCTGCGGGTCCTCATCGTCGGAGACATCCGTCACAGCCGGGTGGCGCGCTCCCAGGTCCTCGCCTACGACGCCCTCGGGGCGAGCGTCACGCTGGTTGCTCCCGGCAGCCTGCTCCCTCCGTCGCTCGAGGGCTGGCCGGTGACGGTGGTCGACGACCTGGACGCCGCCCTGCCCGACGCCGACGTCGTCTCCCTCCTGCGGCTCCAGGCCGAGCGCGGGAGCGGCGCCTTCGTGCCGTCGCTCCGGGAGTACACGGCCCACTGGGGCCTCACGGCGCAGCGGGCGGCACGGCTCCACCCCGGCGCCGTGGTCACCCATCCCGGTCCGATGATCCGGGGGGTGGAGATCGCCGGTGACGTGGCCGACCTCCCCCAGGCGCTCGTCACGCGGCAGGTCACCAACGGGGTGGCGGTCCGCATGGCTGTCCTGTTCCTCCTGCTCGGAGGGGCCGGATGAGCATGTGGCGGGCGGGGCGACCGGTCGGGGAGCCGGGACGGCACTCCAGATGACGCTCCAGATGAAGAGCACTGTTCGAAGATCGGGCCCGCGGGTGCTGGTGCTGCGCGGCGGCGAGGTGGTCGACGCCGACGGCCGCCGCCGCGCCGACGTGGTGGTGGAGGACGGGGTCGTCACCGCCGTCGGGACCGGCGTCGCCGTGCCCCCGGGAGCCACCGTGCTCGACGCCGGCGGCTGCGTGGTCGCCCCCGGCCTGGTGGACCTGCACGCCCACCTGCGCCAGCCCGGCCGGGAGGAGGCCGAGACCGTCGAGACCGGGGCGTGGGCCGCGGCCCTCGGCGGGTACAGCGCGGTCGTGGCCATGCCGAACACCGAGCCGGCCATCGACTCGGCGGCCGTGGCGACCGAGGTCCTGGCGCTCGGGCGGACGGCCCCGGTGGAGGTGGCGGTGGCAGGGGCGATCACCGTGGGACGGGCGGGCGAGCGCCTGGCCCCCATGGCCGAGCTGGCCGCACTCGGGGTGCGGATCTTCACCGACGACGGTGCAGGGGTGCAGGACGGCGCCCTCATGCGGCGGGCGATGGACTACGCCCGTGGCCTCGGCGTCATCCTGGCCCAGCACTGCGAGGACGCGCGCCTGGCCGGTGGCGGCTCGATGCACGAGGGCCCGTGGTCCAGCCGGCTCGGGCTCCCCGGCGTCCCGGCGGCGGCCGAGGAGGCGATGGTGGCCCGTGATCTCGTCCTCGCCCGCGACAGCCGGTGCCGCCTCCACCTGCTGCACCTCTCGACCGCCGGGTCGGTGGCCCTCGTGCGCCAGGCCAAGCTGGCAGGCGTGGCGGTGACCGCCGAGGCCACGCCGCACCATCTGGCCCTGACCGACGCCGCATGCGCCACCTTCGACCCGGTGTTCAAGGTGAACCCGCCGCTGCGATCGGAGGCGGACGTCACCGCGCTGCGGGGGGCGGTGGGCGACGGAACGGTCGACGTTGTCGCCACCGACCATGCACCGCACGCCCCCGAGGCGAAGGACGTGCCCTTCGACGAAGCCCCCCCGGGGATGCTCGGGCTGGAGACCGCGCTCGCAGTGACCATGGAGGCCGTCGGGCTGGAACGGGCCCTGGCCGCCATGAGCTGGCAGCCGGCCGCCATCGCCGGCCTGGCTGACCGCCACGGCGGCCCGGTGGCCGCCGGCGCCGCCGCCAACCTGTGCGTGGTCGACCCCCAGGCACGCTGGACCGTGGACCCGGCGACGCTGGCGAGCCGCAGTCGCAACACGCCGTTCGCCGGGCGCACGCTCACCGGGCGGCTGCGCCACACCATCAGCCGCGGGGTGGCGGTCGTGATCGACGGGGAGGCGCAGCGATGACGGCGTTGTTGGTGCTCGCCGACGGCGAGGTGTTCGAGGGCGAGCCGGCGGGTGACGCCCGTCCGGTCGCCACGGGCGAGCTGGTCTTCAACACGGCGCTGAGCGGCTACCAGGAGGTGCTCACCGACCCGTCGTACGCGGGGCAGGTGGTCGCCTTCACCTATCCCCACATCGGCAACTACGGCGCCAACCCCGAGGACGACGAATCGGCGCGGGTGCACTGCCGGGGCGTCGTCGTTCGGGACCTCACGGCCGAGCCGTCGAACTGGCGGGCCTCCGAGGGGCTCGACCACTGGTTGGCGCGCCGCGGGGTCCCCGCCATCACCGGGATCGACACCCGGCGCCTGACCCGGCACCTGCGGGACAAGGGAGCGATGCCGTGCGCCTTCGGCACGGCCTCGGAGGCGGACCTGCGGGAGGCGGCGGCCGCGGCGGAGCCCACCGACGGCCGGGACCTGGTCAGCGCCGTGACGACGCCCGAGCCCTACGTGCGCGGCGAGGGGCCGTACCGGGTGGTGGCCTACGACTTCGGGGTGAAGGAGACGATGCTGCGCCATCTGTCCCGCATGGCGACCGTGACGGTGGTGCCGGCCTCCACGCCGGCCGACGAGGTGCTGGCGCTCGATCCGCACGGCGTGTTCCTCTCCAACGGGCCGGGTGACCCCGCTGCGCTCGCCGGCCCGACGGCCGCCGTCGCCGCCCTGGTGGGGAAGGTGCCGATCTTCGGGATCTGCCTGGGGCACCAGCTCCTGTGCACGGCGCTGGGCGGCTCGACGTACAAGCTGCCGTTCGGCCACCACGGCACCAACCACCCGGTGCGGCGGGTGGCCGACGGGGCGGTGGAGATCACGAGCCAGAACCACAACTACGCCGTGACCGACGTGCCCGACGTCGACGTCACCCACGTGAACCTCAACGACGGCGTGGTCGAGGGCGTCCGCTGCCGCTCGGCCGCCGCCTTCTCCGTCCAGTACCACCCCGAGGCCGGGCCCGGCCCCCACGACGCCCGGTACCTGTTCGCCGCGTTCGCCGAGCTCATGGGACCGGTCGGCTAGTGCCGCGCCGCGACGACATCGGAACGATCCTCGTCATCGGCTCGGGACCGATCGTGATCGGCCAGGCGTGCGAGTTCGACTACTCGGGCACCCAAGCCTGCCGGGTCCTCATGGAGGAGGGTTACCGCGTCATCCTCGCCAACTCCAACCCGGCGACGATCATGACGGACCCCCAGACGGCGGACCGCACCTACGTCGAGCCGCTGGACGTGGACGTGCTGGCCGCCATCGTCGCCCGCGAGCGCCCCGACGCCCTGCTGCCGACCCTCGGCGGGCAGACCGCGCTGAACCTCACCATGGAGATGCTCGAGCGCGGCGCCCTGGACGGGGTCGAGGTGATCGGCGCCCGCCCCGAGGCCATCCGCACGGCCGAGGACCGCGAGCTCTTCAAGGCGGCGATGACCGAGATCGGGCTGGAGGTGGCGCCGAGCGGGTTCGCCCATTCGCTGGACGAGGCGCTCGCCGTCGCCGACCGGATCGGCTACCCGATCATGGTGCGGCCGAGCTTCATCCTCGGGGGCAAGGGGACCGGGATCGCACGCGACCGGGAGGCGCTGGTGCGGCTGGCCGCCGACGGGCTGGATGCCAGCCCGGTGAGCGAGATCCTGGTGGAGCAGTCGGTCGCCGGCTGGAAGGAGTACGAGCTCGAGGTCATGCGGGACCGCGCCGACAACTGCGTGGTCGTGTGCTCGATCGAGAACCTGGACCCCATGGGCGTCCATACCGGCGACTCGATCACCGTGGCGCCGGCGCAGACCCTGACCGACGTCGAGTACCAGGCCATGCGCGACGACGCGTTCGCATGCCTGCGTCGGGTCGGCGTGGAGACCGGCGGCTCCAACGTGCAGTTCGCCGTCGACCCGCAGACGGGTCGTCGCCTGGTGATCGAGATGAACCCCCGGGTGTCGCGCTCGTCGGCGCTGGCCTCCAAGGCCACGGGGTTCCCGATCGCCAAGATCGCGGCTCGCCTTGCCGTCGGCTACACGCTCGACGAGATCCGCAACGACATCACCCGGGCCACGCCGGCGAGCTTCGAGCCGACGATCGACTACGTCGTGACCAAGGTGCCCCGCTGGGCCTTCGAGAAGCTCCCGGGCACCGATGGCCGCCTCGGCACCCGCATGCAGTCGGTGGGCGAGGTCATGGCCATCGGCCGGACCTTCTGCGAGTCGCTGCAGAAGGCGCTGCGCTCCCTGGAGCAGGGCCGGGCGGGGCTGAACGCCGATCCGGCCGAGGCGGCGGTGGACGCCATCGGGGACGAGGAGCTGCTCGACCGGCTGGGGGAGGCCACGCCGGAACGGATCTTCGAGGTGGAGTCGGCGTTGCGGCGTGGGATCGACGTGGACGTCGTGGCCGCCCGGAGCGGGATCGACCCCTGGTTCCTGCGCCAGATGACCCGCATCGCCGATGCCCGCCGAGCCCTGCCGGCCGACATGGCGTCGATGGACCGGGCGGCGTGGCGGCGGGTGAAGCGTCTCGGGTTCTCCGACGCCCAGCTCGGCTACCTCTTCGGGCGGCCGGAGGCCGAGGTGCGGGCGGCGAGGCTGGCCGCCGGCGTGGCGGCCACGTTCAAGACCGTGGACACGTGCGGAGCCGAGTTCGAGGCCTTCACCCCGTACCACTACGGCACCTTCGAGGACGAGGACGAGGTGCGCCCGTCGGAGCGCGAGCGCGTCGTGATCCTCGGCTCGGGCCCGAACCGCATCGGGCAGGGGATCGAGTTCGACTACTGCTGCGTCCACGCATCGAGCGCCCTGCGCGCCGCCGGCTACGAGACGGTGATGGTGAACTGCAACCCCGAGACCGTCTCGACGGACTACGACACCTCGGACCGCCTCTACTTCGAGCCGCTGACGACCGAGGACGTCGCCAACGTGATCGACGCCGAGCGGCGCGCCGGTGGGCGCCTGGCGGGCGTGATCGTCTCGCTCGGCGGCCAGACGCCGTTGAAGCTGGCCCACGCCATCCCGGAGGAGCTGGTGCTCGGGACGAGCCCGGCGTCCATCGACCGGGCGGAGGACCGGCGGCGCTGGAACGAGCTCTGCGAGGAGCTCGGCATCCCCCAGCCTCCGGGCGGCACGGCCGTGGCGGTGGAAGAGGCCCTCGCCGTCGCCCGGCGCGTGGGCTACCCCGTCCTCGTGCGGCCGAGCTACGTGCTCGGGGGCCGGGCGATGCAGATCGTCTACGACGACAACGAGCTGCGCGCGGCCATGGCGGGACTTCGCCTCGAGCGGGAAGGGGAGGTCACCGCCGAGCGCCCGGTGCTCGTGGACCGCTTCCTGGAGGACGCCGTCGAGGTCGACGTGGACGCCATCCGCGACGCCAGCGGGGAGGTGCTGATCTGCGGCGTCATGGAGCACGTCGAGGAGGCCGGCGTCCACTCCGGCGACTCCGCCTGCGCCTTGCCCCCCCAGACGCTGTCGCCCGGGGTGCGCGAGGTGATCGACCGCTCCACCCGGGCGCTGGCCGAGGCGCTCGAGGTCGAGGGCCTCCTCAACGTGCAGTACGCCGTGAAGGACGGGGTCGTGTACGTGCTCGAGGCCAACCCGCGGGCGAGCCGCACCGTGCCGTTCGTGGCCAAGGCGACGGGTGTGCCGGTGGCCTCGCTGGCCGCCCGGGTGATGGTCGGCGCCACCCTCGGGCAGCTTCGGGACGAAGGGCTGCTCGACGCCGAAGGTGAGATCCCCTCGCTCGGTCACGTCAGCGTGAAGGAGGCGGTGCTGCCCTTCGACCGGTTCCCCGGGGTCGACACCCTGCTCGGTCCGGAGATGCGGTCGACCGGCGAGGTGATGGGGATCGACCGGACGTTCGGGCTGGCCTTCGCCAAGAGCCAGACGGCGGCGGGCACCCGGCTGCCGGCGTCGGGCACGGTGTTCCTCTCGCTGGCCGACCGGGACAAGCCTGCCGGCCTGGTCGTGGCGCAAGGCCTGGAGGCGCTCGGCTTCTCGCTGGCGGCCACGCTGGGGACGGCGGGCTACCTCCGGCACCACGGCGTGGAGGTCGGCACGCTCGTGGCCAAGGTGGGGGAGGAGGGCATCGCCGCCGACGCCGTCGACCTCATCGCCGGCGGCACGGTGCAGATGGTCGTGAACACGCCCCGTGGCCGCGGGTCGCGCAACGACGGCATGCACATCCGGTCGGCCGCGTTGGCCCACCACGTGCCCTGCATCACGACGCTCGCGGCCGCCCAGGCGGCCGTGGCGGGGATGACGGAGCGGGCGGCGCACGCCCTGGAGGTGCGCACCCTCCAGGAGCTCCATGATGAGGGCTGAGCCGGCGGCGGGGCGTGCGCCTGCGAGCGGCGTTGGGGCCTGGACGGGGCGTCTGCCGGCGGCGGGGCGTGTGCCTCGGAGGGGCCTTGGGTCGTCCCTCCCGGGGCCCGAGCTGGCTACGACCGTGGGATCAGTGGCGCTCGGCTCGGCGGTGATGACGGCGTCGGGGACGGCCGGTCACGGCGCCGAGCTCGGGGCGTACGGCCCGCTCGGCGGGTTGGGAGCGGTGGTCGTGAAGTCGCTCGCCGCCTTCCCGTGGCCCGGCAACCCTGGGCTGCGGGTGCACGGGCTGCCCGGCGGCTCGATGGTCAACCACGTGGGCCTCCAGGGCCCGGGAGTCGAGGTCTGGCGAACCGAGCACCTTCCGTCGTTGGCTGCGAGCGGCGCCACCGTGGTCGCCAGCATCTGGGGCCGGACGGTCGCCGAGTACGAGGCAGCGGCGGCCGGCCTCGCGGAGGCCGACGGGGTGGTTGCGGTCGAGGTGAACGTCAGCTGCCCCAACCTCGAGGACCGGTCTCGCATGTTCTCCCACTCGCCCTCGGCGACCGCCGAGGCGGTGGAGGCGGCCGGCGCCGCACGGCTGCCCCGCTGGGCCAAGCTCAGTCCGAACGTCGCCGACCTGTGCGAGATCGCCGCCGCCGCCCTGGGCGCGGGGGCCGAGGCGCTCACCCTGGTGAACACCCTGCTCGGCATGGCGCTCGACCCGGATGGCGCGGCTCGGGGCGTCGGGGGCGTCGGGGGCGTCGGGAGCGTCGGGAGCGCGGGGGGCGCGGGGCCGGCGGGGCGCGCTGGCGGCGGGCCGGCGGGGGGCGACAGCCGAGGGCCGGCGGGGGGCGACAGCCGAGGGCCGGGCGGCAGCGGGCCGGCGGCGTACCCGGGCGGGCTGTCGGGGCCGGCGCTGCATCCGGTGGCGGTGCGGGCGGTCTTCGACTGCCGCCGGGCGTTCCCCGAGGCGGGCATCGTCGGGGTGGGAGGCGTCGCGAGCGGCCGCGAGGCCCGGGCGTTCCTGGCGGCGGGAGCCGATGCGGTGCAGGTGGGGACGGCGACCTTCGCCGACCCCCGGGCACCCTGGAAGGTCCAAGCGGAGCTGGCTGGGTGGTGCCGCCGGCATGGCATGACGGTGAAGGAGATGATCGGTGCAGCCCTTCGGTGATCGGGTGGTGGAGGCGGTTGGTCGGCTCGGACCGCTGTGCGTCGGCATCGACCCGTCGCCGGCGCTGCTGGCGCGTTGGGACCTGCCCGACGGTCCGGACGGGGTGCGCGCCTTCGGGGAGCGGTGCGTCGAGCTGCTCACGGGCGCCGTCGCCGTCGTGAAACCCCAGGTGGCGTTCTTCGAGCGCCACGGCGCAGCGGGGATGGCAGCCCTGGAGGCCGTCATCGCGGCCGCTCGGGCCGCCGGCATGCTGGTGATCGCCGACGCCAAGCGGGGGGACGTCGCCAGCACGGCCGAGGCCTATGGCGACGCGTGGTTCGCGAGCCCGCTGGCCGCCGATGCCGTGACGGTGACGCCGTACGTGGGCGTCGGTGCGCTCGAGCCCATGGTGGCCGCCGCCCGGCGGGCCGGCGGCGGCGTGCTCGTGCTCACGGCCAGCTCCAATCCCGAGGGGCGGGCCATCCAGCAGGCGGTCGCCGAGGACGGACGGACGGTCGAACGAGCGGTGCTCGACGCGGTGACCGACCTCAATCGCAAGGAGCTGGCGACGGGCCCCGCCCAGCGCCTGGGCAGCGTGGGCGCCGTGATCGGCGCGACCCGCTCCCCGGAGGCCCTGCCGCTGCCGGCGGCGGGCGGTGTCCTGTTGGCTCCGGGGCTCGGCGCCCAGGGGGCGACGGCCGCCCAGGTTGGCGCCGTGTTCGCCGGGTGTCCGGCCGGGTCGGTGCTGCCGAGCGCGTCACGGGCGTTGCTGGCCGCGGGGCCGGCCGCGCTCCGCGCCGGGGCCGACCGGCTCCAGAAGGACCTGGCTGCTGTGCTGGGCTGATCCGGCAGGCTACAGTCGGACGCATGCCGCAACCTCCCGCACTCACGACCGAACAGCGTCAAGCTGCGCTCGAGAAGGCCGCCAAGGTCCGGCGAGAGCGGGCGGAGGTGAAGGAGAAGTTGAAGATGGGCTCCCTCACCCTCGCCGAGCTCCTGAGCCAGGCCGAGACCGACGAGACCGTCGGCAAGATGAAGGTGGTCTCCGTCCTCGAGTCCCTCCCGGGTCTTGGCAAGGTGAAGGCGCGCCGCCTCATGGCTTCCGTGGGCATCGCCGAGAGCCGGCGGTTGCAGGGCCTGGGCGCCAAGCAGCGCGCCGATCTGCTCGAGCAGACCGCCTCGCGCTGACCATCTTCGTCCTGATCGGCCCGGGCGGCGCCGGGAAGGGGACCGTCGCCGCCGCTCTCACGGAGCGGATGCCCGATCTGTGGCTGAGCCGGTCGTGGACCACTCGTCCCCGCCGGGACGGTGAGGCGGACGACGCCTATGTCTTCGTCACAGAGGACCGCTTCCGGCGCCATGCCGCGGCCGGCGGGTTCCTCGAGTGGGCCGAGTTCCTCGGTCACCTCTACGGCACGCCCGTGCCCAGCGCCCCCTCCGGGAGCGACGTGCTGCTGGAGATCGACGTCCAGGGCGCCGAGCAGGTGCTGGCCCAGTGTCCCGAGGCGGTCGTCGTCCTGCTCCTGCCTCCCTCGCCGGAGGTCCAGCGGGCGCGGCTCATCGCCCGCGGGGACCCCGACGAGCACGTCAGCCGCCGCATCGACAAGGGGCGCGAGGAGGTCGACCGGGGCCGCAAGCTCGCCTCCCACGAGGTGGTCAACACCCGGGTGGACCAGGCCGTGGACGAGCTAGCCGGTATAGTGTCCGCGACCCGCCGAAAGGATCTCCATGGCACGTAACACCCTGATGGACCCGCCGATCGAGGAGCTGCTGGACAAGGTGGACTCCAAGTTCACCCTGGTCGCGCTCGGCTCCCTGCGGGCCCGCCAGATCAACGCCTACTACAACAGCCTCGGCGAGGGTCTCGGCCGGATCGCCCCGCCCCAGGTCACCTCGGTGTCGGGCAAGCCGCTCTCGATCGCCTTCGAGGAGATCGCAGCCAACAAGATCGTGTACGAGCGCGCCCCGGAGGACGAGGACAACGGCGAGGAGCGGGCCATGGCCGAGTCGAGGGAGGCGGCGATCTCCGGCGGGGCGTTCGGTGAGGACCCGGCCGTGATCGACGAGGGGCCCACCGCCGGCTAGTGCGGGTCGTCCTCGGAGTCTCCGGCGGCATCGCCGCCTACAAGGCGGTGGAGGTGTGCCGGCGGCTCGTGGACGCAGGGCACCACGTGGTGCCCGTGATGAC
>JAJYVT010000096.1 GCA_021791845.1 Actinomycetes bacterium
CGGACCTCGCTGCGTTCCTGCGGCCTGCGCGCCATCGGGCTTCCCCTTGGAACCGGCGCCGACCCCGGCTTCAGCACCGAGGTTCGTCACGCGGGAGCGGCGAGGCGCTCCTTCATCACATCAAGAGGACGCCGAGGGCGGGTCCTGGTCCGTGGCGTCACCGATGTGGACGACGACCGTCGTGCCGACGCCGACCACGGAGCGCACCGAGAGGCTGCCGCCGTGGCGCTCGGCGATGGCGCGGGCGACCGACAGGCCCAGCCCCGATCCGGGAAAGCCGCGCCGCCGGGCGTTGGACGCCCGGAAGAACCGGGTGGAGAGCATGCCGATCTCGTCCTCGGGGATCCCGATGCCCGTGTCCTCGACCGTGATGTCCCACCCGCCCGAGCCATCCGGGTCGCTCTCCCCGCTCCCCGCCGGCACCGCACGCACCGTGACACGACCACCCGGGAGGGTGAACTTGAGGGCGTTGGACAGCAGGTTCTCGAGCAGCTGCGCCAGGCGGTCGTCATCGCCTCGGACCCCCGGCCCGGGCACCGTCCGGACAAGGAGCTCGATCCCCTCGGCCCCGGCCTCGGGCGTGACCGTCCGCACCGCCCGCTCGACCAGTGCCGGCACGGCCACGTCGGAGATGGGAAGGGGCATCGTCCGCGACTCCAGGCTGTCGAGGGACACGACGTCGCCGGCCAGCCGCAGCAAGCGGTCGACGTTGCGCACGATGGCGTCGAGGCACGCCGCCTGCTCCTCCGAGGCCACCGGCTCCAGGAGGCCGCGTAGGAGCTGGGTGTACCCGACGATCGACGTCAGCGGCGTGCGCAGCTCGTGCGAGACGGCGGCGATCGACTCGGCTCGGTAGGCGTCCAGCTCGGCCAGCCGGCGGTTCTCCTCCCGCTCGGAGGCGAGCAGCCGCTCCCGCTCCGCTTCCGCCCGAGCGTGGCCCGTCACGTCGCGGAAGGACGAGAGGTGGCCCCGGTCGACGCCTTGGACCACCACGGGGACGAAGTCGCACTCGATGGTCCGCCCGTCGAAGAGCACGCACCGAACACCCTCCACCCGTCGTCCGGCCGCCCGGAGCCCGGCCAGCCCCCCCGCAGCATCGGGCGGCTCGGCGACGAGGCGGTCCGACATGAGCCCGAGCGACGCCAGTGATCGGCCGACGAGCGCCTCGGGCGCCATCGGGAGGCGGAAGAGGTCGACGAAGGCCTGGTTGGCCAGCACCACGCGGCCGCCCTCGTCCTCGAGCACCACCGCCGTGTGCAGGCTGTGCACGAGGCTGGCCAAGCGGCGGTTGGTCGCCTCGAGCGCCCCGAGCGCCCGCCGCGTCTCGGTGATGTCCCGCAGGTGCACGACGATCCCCTGGACGGCGGGGTCCTCGACGAGCACGTCGCACAGAGCCTCCATCCAACGCCACCGACCGTCGGCCGCCCGAAGCCGGAGCGCCACCCGCTCTGTGTCGGCGACCCCGCCGGTGCGCGCCCGGTCGAGGACGCGCCGCGCCGCAGGGACGTCGTCGGGGTGCAGGAGGCCGAACACACCCTGGGCGGGGTCGAACCGCTCCTGGTGCCCGAAGAGGCGGATCGCCGCCCGGTTGGACCAACGCCACGAGCCGTCGGCGTTGAGGATGGACACGACGTCGGGCGACCGGTCGAGCACGACGTCGAGGACGTGCGGGGTCGAGAGGCCCGGTCCCGGCAACCCGGGGCCCGCCCCGTCCGGGGACGGAGCTTCGGCGTCGGACACGACCACGAGACAGCCGTCGAGGCGGCCGCCGGCCGACACCATGCCGACGCACTCGGCGCGGCATCGCCGCTCGGTCCCGTCGGGCCCCTCGACCCTGAACTCGCCGAGCTGCCCGCGGCGGTCGACCCGGCTGTGCCACCGGGCCGCCAGGGCCGCCCGGTCGGCCGGATGGACCGCCTCGTACCACGGACCCCCTTCCGGTGCGGCCGGGCCGACGAGATCCTGCCAGCGCTGGCTCTGGTACCAGGCACGTCCGTCCTCGTCGACACCCACGACACCCAGGGGCACCAGCCCCGTCAGCGCGCCCAAGGCCCTGGCGGCGGCGGCCCGCCGCTCCTCGTCCGGTCGGTCGTTGCTCGATCCCATGGCCAGGCGGAGGCCAGCATACGACCGGGGTCCTATCCTGGGAGGCTCACGAGCAAAGGAGACCCCCACCGATGACCACGCGCACACCCGGCACGGACCGTCACGGCCAACCGCTCTGGAAGGTCGCGGACCTCTCCCTCGCCGACTTCGGGCGCAAGGAGATCGAGCTGGCCGAGCACGAGATGCCGGGGCTCATGGCCATGCGGTCCGAGTACGGAGCGTCCCAGCCCCTGGCTGGCGCGCGCATCACGGGGTCCCTCCACATGACGGTCCAGACGGCCGTGCTGATCGAGACCCTGACCGCCCTCGGAGCCCGCGTGCGCTGGGCGAGCTGCAACATCTTCTCCACCCAGGACCACGCCGCCGCCGCCGTGGTGGTCGGTCCCGACGGGACGCCCGAGGACCCCAAGGGCGTGCCGGTCTTCGCCTGGAAGGGCGAGTCCCTGGAGGAGTACTGGTGGTGCACCGAGCAGGCCCTGCGCTGGCCCGAGGACCCGGGCCCCACGATGATCCTCGACGACGGCGGGGACGCCACCATGCTCGTCCACCTGGGCGTCGAGGCCGAGAAGGCGGGGGCCGTCCCCGACACAGGCGACGCCAGCGAGGAGATGCGGGTGGTCCTGGCCAACCTCCGCCGGAGCCTCGGCGAGGACGGGCAGCGCTGGACCTCGATCGCCAACGGTATCCAGGGTGTGACCGAGGAGACGACGACCGGGGTCCACCGGCTCTACGAGCGCCAGCGGGAAGGCACGCTGCTCTTTCCCGCCATCAACGTCAACGACTCGGTGACGAAGTCCAAGTTCGACAACAAGTACGGCTGCCGGCACTCGCTCGTCGACGGCATCAACCGGGCCACCGACGTGCTGATCGGCGGGAAGCTGGCCGTCGTCTGCGGCTTCGGCGACGTCGGCAAGGGCTGCGCCGAGTCGCTCCGGGGCCAGGGCGCCCGAGTGGTGATCACCGAGGTCGACCCGATCTGCGCGCTGCAGGCGGTGATGGAGGGCTTCGAGGTGGTCCGGCTGGACGACGTGGTCGGCAGCGCCGACATCTTCGTCACCGCCACGGGGAACCGCGACATCATCACCGCCGACCACATGGGCCGCATGAAGCACCAGGCGATCGTGGGCAACATCGGGCACTTCGACAACGAGATCGACATGGCCGGACTGGAGGCGACGCCGGGCATCGAGCGGGTACGGATCAAGCCCCAGGTGGACAAGTGGGTCTTCCCCGACGGCCACGCCATCATCGTCCTGTCGGAGGGACGACTGCTCAACCTGGGGAACGCGACCGGGCACCCGAGCTTCGTGATGTCGTGCTCGTTCACCAACCAGACGCTGGCCCAGCTCGAGCTCTACACCCGCGCCGAGCAGTACGAGACGAAGGTCTACGTCCTGCCCAAGCACCTCGACGAGATGGTGGCGCGCCTGCACCTCGACGCGCTCGGCGTCCGGCTCAGCACCCTGACCCCGGTGCAGGCGGCGTACATCGGCGTTCCCGTAGAAGGCCCCTACAAGCCGGACACGTACCGGTACTGAGCACGCTGCCCCGCCGGAGCCGGGGCGCGGTGGAGCGCCCGCCGGGCGCCTCGGGAAGGCCGTTGACCGCTTCGTATACTCGGATCGTGCGCGCTCTGAACGGTGCCGTCGCCGCCGGCCCTGGTGGCGACGCTGCGCCCGCTCGGCGTTGGCCGGCACTCGTTGCGTTCGTGGTCGCGGCGGCATCGGCGGCGGCCGTCGCCGTGCTGTGGGTGCCGTTCCGCAGCGGTCACAGCGACGTCGTCGTCGCTTTGGCGCTGGTGGTGGTCGCCACCGCGGCCGGCGCCGCCCGGCGGCGTGCCGCGGTGGTTGGTGCCACCGTCGGCGCGGCGGTCGCCTTCACCTTCTTCGACACGACCCCCTACGAGCGCTTCGCCATGGTGAAGCAGAGCGACGTGGCAACCGCGGTCGCGCTGGTGGTGGTGGGCCTGCTCACCGGCGAGCTGGCGACCCGCGCCGCCCGTGCCCGGCACGCCGAGGGAGCGGCCAGCGCCGACCTCGGCCGGGTGCGCGAGGTGGCGGCGCTGCTGGCGTCCGGCACGGACGTGGCCGTGTTCATCGGGTCGGTCGCCAAGGAGCTCGAGGAGGTCCTCGGGGCCGGGTCGTGCGAGTTCAGCGCCGAGCCGTTGGCGGCCGCCGTGCCCGTCGTGGACCGGCTCGGCCGTCTCACCCCCGCGCCGGGGACGGGCGCGACCGAGATCGCGCTTCCCGTGTGGGCCCTCGGCGCAGTGGTGGGCCACTTCGTGGTGGGGGCCATGGCGGACGGCGGGCCCGGGCCCGAGCGGCTCCAGGTTGCGGTGACGCTGGCCGACCAAGCGGGGGCCGCCCTGGCGGCGCACGCCCCGATGCCTCCCCTGCCGCCGGCCGCGAGCCCCTTGCCGTCCGCCGTCCCGGCGCTCGTCCCCCGGCTCCGGGTGGTCCAGGAAGGCGGGGCGTCAGCCGGTGTCGACGGTGCGGCTCCGCTCGACCGGCTCGAGGAACTCCCACAGGGGGTTCAAGACGGCGAGCTGGCCCCGGTACGAGCCGACCGCTCCCTCCACGAGCAGCTTGGCCCCGGGCTCGATCCCGGGCACGTCCCTCCGGCCCAGGAAGGCGACCGTCAGCGCGCCGCTGCCGTCGACGAGCGTGCACTCGAAGGTGGGCACGCCGGACCATGGCGTGACGCTGACGGACCGGACGCGGCCGACGACACGAGCGCGGTGGCGGTGGCGGACCGAGCCGATCGGCGTGGTGCCGGCGACGGCCTCGAACCGCGGCTCCCGCTTCGGGCCGTCACCGGCTGGCGTCATCGTCGGGCAAGCTAGCAGGGCGCCGGCGGGCCGGGCGTGGTCGCGCCGGGCGTCCACCAGCCGGCGCACGTCGAAGGGAGCGATCGTCGCGCTGACGTGCTGCAAAGGGGTGACGGCCGTGACGATCCGATCGGCCGTCCGGTCATGCAGCAGCCGGCTCACCGGTCCGTGCGACGCTCGGCGCGGAAGGATCAGGAGCACCTCCGTCTCGCCGTCCCGCGCCAGGCCGGCGGCGAGCTCGGCGACGGCCCGCTCGAGACGCCGGTCCGGGCACTCGATCACCTGCAGCGCCTGGCTGCCGCGGCTCATCCTCGACCAGGCGCGGCGCAACCGTTCCGCCCGCTCGTCGTCGATCGAGAAGTGGACGACCTGCACTGGTGCACCCGCGGCGATCGAACGCGCCAGCTGCAGCGCCCGCGCCGTCGCCAGGTCGATCGAGTCGATGAGGACCACGACCTCCTGGCGGTGGAGGGCTCGTGAGCCGGTGTTCTCGGGCGCCACCTCCTCTGCCAGCACCTCACGCTCCGCCTGGTAGCGCCGGCGGGTCCTCGACAGCATGAGCACGAGGAGCGGGATCACCACGACCACCGCCCATGCACCACGGGTGAACTCGGTGACCACGAAGATGAGGGTCACCACCCCGCTGGTGACGGCAGCGAGGCCGTTGACCACGAGCCTCCGGGTCCGGTCCGGAGCCGATCGGCGGAGATGGTACCTGACCATCCCCGCGCCGGCCATGGTGAACCCGGTGAAGACGGTCGTGGCGTACAGCGGGATCAGGCTGGCCACGTTGGCCCGCGTCACCACGAGCAGCACGATCGACAGGGCGGCGAGGAGCAGGATCCCGTTGGAGTACACGAGCCGGTGGCCGCGGCTCGTGAGGCGGCGCGGCAGGAAGCTGTCGCGGGCGATGAAGCTCACGAGGAGCGGGAAGCCGTTGAAGCTCGTGTTCGCCCCCAGGATCAGGATGAGCGCCGTCGAGAACTGGAGCGAGTAGTACGCCGCCCGGCCGGCGGCGCTGCCGCCGAAGACGACGTCCCCGATCTCGGAGAGGGCCGTCGGGGTCCCCGAGGTGAACGGCACGGCGTGCGCCAGCGACGCCAGCGCCGAGACGGCGAGGAAGAGCGCCCCGATGATGGCGGCCATGAGGACCAGGGTCGTCCGGGCGTTGCGGACCTGGGGGGGCCGGAACACGGAGACGGCGTTGGAGATGGCCTCCATGCCGGTCATGGCCGAGCCCCCGTTGGCGAACCCGCGGAGGAAGAGGAACACCGACGCCCCGAGGAGCAGCCCCGGCCCGGCCGGTCCCGCATGCAACTGGCCCGCGGCGCGGGCCGCGTGGGGCAGTCCTCCCTCGACCGCCAGCCGAACCAGGGCGAGCACGATGAGCAGCCCCATGCTGGCGAGGAACCAGTAGGTGGGCACGGCGAACACGCGACCCGCCTCCCTGATCCCGCGGAGGTTGCCGAAGGCGAGCAGGACGACGAACCCCACCGCCAGCACGGTGGGCGGCACGTGCAGGCCGGGAAAGGCGGAGAGGACGGCGTCGACGCCGGCCGCCACCGAGACGGCGACGGTCAGGGTGTAGCTGCACAGCAACGCCGCGCCGGGGATCTGGGCCACGGTGGAGCCGAAGCTCTCCCGGCTCACCACGTAGGACCCCCCGGAGACGGGGTAGGCCTGCACCACGTTGCGGTAGCAGAGGCACACGACGCCGAGGACGAGCAGGAGCAGCCCGGTGATGGGGGTCAGGAGGACGAAGGCGCCGACGCCCGCCGCCGGGATGAGGATCCGCAGGACCGACTCCGAGGCGTAGGCCGACGACGACACGACGTCGGACGACAGCACCGCCAGCGCCGTCGGCTTGCCCAGCCGTTCACCGTGCAGCTGGTCGGTGACGAGCGGGGGGCCGAGGAGGCGGCGCTTCCACCGGTACGCAAGCGGCTCGGGGAGGTCGATCGAGACCCCGGCGCTCGCCGGCTCCGGCTCCATCCAGTGCACCCCGCCCCTCGGGCCGCCGGTTGCCGGCGGCGCCGCTCCCCCGGGCACGCCGCCCGGCGCGACGCCGTCGGGGCCCGCGACGTCGGAACGTGTGCCCCCGCTCACGGCGGCACATGGTACCGACGTCGCCGGGGTGTGGCCGTCCGTTCCGCCGGGGCTTACGGCGCCTTGGCGATGGCGACGAGCGCGCGCTCGAGCCCGTCGTCGTGCACGTCGTAGTGGGTGGCGAGGCGCACGACCCCCGGGGCGAGCATGCCGGCCAGCACGCCGTGCGAGGCCAGGTGGTCGAGCAGTGCCTCTGGGTGGTCCGGCGAGAAGACCACGAGGTTGGTGAGGACCCGGTCGGGGTCGCAGCCTGCCGCCGGCCAGCGGTCTGCCACCGCCTCGGCCAAGCGGCGGGCCCGGGCATGGTCCTCGGCCAGGCGGTCGACCATGGAGCGCAGGGCGACCAGCCCGGCGGCGGCGATCACCCCTGCCTGGCGCATGGCGCCGCCGAGACGCTTGCGCTCGACGCGCCCTTGCTCGATCACGTCCGCCGGCCCGGCCAGGACCGACCCCACCGGGGCGCAGAGCCCTTTGGACAGGCACGACATCACCGTGGTGGCGACCGCTGCCGACGCGGCCGGGCTGGTCCCGGCGGCGACGGCGGCGTTGAACAGGCGGGCCCCGTCCATGTGCACCGGCACTCCCGGTGCGGCGGCCGCCACGGCCGCCAGCTCCCCCAGGCTCCAGGGCACGCCGCCGGCCGCCATGTGGGTGTTCTCCACGCAGACGAGCGAGACCTCGGGCTGGTGGTACGCCTCGAGCTCGGCGGCGTAGGCGACGGCGGCGGGGTCGAGAACGCCGGCTCCGTCGTCCAGCGTGTGGAACTGCACCCCGGCGTTGCGGGCGGCCGCCCCGGCCTCGAAGGCCACCACGTGCTGGCGAGCGCCGGCCACGACGGCCGTGCCGGGCCGGGCGAGCACCCGGACGGCGATCTGGTTGGCCATGGTGCCCGAAGGCACGTAGAGGGCGGCCTCCTTCCCCACCAGCCCGGCGTACGCCTCCTCCAGGGCGGCCACGGTGGGGTCCTCTCCGTACCCGTCGTCGCCCACCTCGGCCTCCGCCATGGCCCGGCGCATCTCGGGCGTGGGCCGGGTGACGGTGTCGCTTCGCAGGTCGACGAGGTCGGGGGACGGGGCAGAGGGCATGGCAGGCGATGGTACCGGGCGCCCACGGCGCCCCCGGCGCCCCGGGCGCCCCGGGCGCCGACGATGCCGGCAGGAACAGGGCCGGGCGGGACCCGGCGGGCGGTGCACGTCGGCTGCTCGCCAGCGTCCCTCGGTAGTCTGCCGGCCATGAGCGGCGATGCTGGGCCCATGCACGGCGACATCGGCGTCGACTTCCGGGCCGTGACCGACCGCACCGTCCTGGGCGTGCTCGGGATCGAGACGGTGGAGGCTGGACCCGACCGGGTGGTCATGCGGGTGCCCGTCACCGAGCGGGTGCACCAGCCGTACGGCATCCTCCACGGGGGTGTCTCGGCACTGCTGGCCGAGTCGGCCGCCAGCTACGGAGGCGCACTGGCCGCACCGCCGGGCCACCACGTCGTGGGGATCGAGCTCAACGCCAGCCACCTGAGGCCGATGCGCGACGGGGTGCTCACCGCCGTGGCCACGCCGATCCGGACCGGGAAGACGGTCCAGGTCTGGGACATCCAGCTGAGCGACGACGGCGGGCGCGCCATCTGTCGTGCCCGCTGCACCCTCGCGGTGGTGCGCTCCCCCGGGGGCGCCCCGGGGTCCGGGTCGGACTGAGCCCGGGGCCGTTCTGGGTAGTACCCGCGGTACTCTCGAGGCGGGCCTTGAGTACTACCATCGGTAGGAAATAACTGCGCAATTGGCGCGCGACCGTCCCGCGCGCAATAGCATGGCCGGATGCCACCGGTACCACCGTCCCCCGCACCAGGCACCCTCGGGCTCATCCTCCCCCCCATGCTCCCAGTCGGCGACCAGGCGGTCTTCGGTAGCACTTCAAGTACTACCAGCCCTCTCACTGGTGGTGCTACCGCTTGGGTGACCGAGACGAGCCGGCAGGCGGAAGCGCTCGGCGCCGAGGCCGTCTGGGCCACCGACCACCTCTTCTGGGGTGTGCCCACCGTGGAGTGCATGACGGCCCTGACCCTGGTGGCCGCCGCCACGCGCCGGGCGGCCGTGGGCACGTGCGTCCTCCAGCTGCCGCTGCGGTCGCCGGCGGCCGTGGCCAAGCAGGCGTCGACCCTCCAGCTGCTCTCGGGCGGACGATTCGTGCTGGGAGTAGGGGTCGGCAGTCACGAGGGTGAGTACGCGCTGGCCGGCGCCAGCTTCGCCGACCGGGGGCGTCGGCTGGACGAGGGCATCGGCGCCCTGCGCCGGGCCTGGTCGGCGGACGTGCCCGGCTACCGTCACGAGCCCTCCCTTCCGGCCCCGATCTGGATCGGCGGGTCGAGCCCGGCGGCACTGCGGCGCGCCGCCACGACCGGCGACGGCTGGATCCCGCTGTTCGTCGGGCCCGAGACGATGGCCGATGCCGTGGCCGAGCTGCGTGGCGCCGTCGTCGTCGCCGGCCGCGACCCTGCCGCCGTCGTCCCAGGCGTGGTCGCAGTGGTGTCGGTGGGCGCAGAGGCCGAGCGGGCGGCGGAGCGGGGAAGCGCCTGGCTCGCCTCCCTGTACGGGATCCCGGCAAAGGCCTTCGCCCGCCACCTGGTGGCAGGGCCGGCGGAGCAGTGCGCAGACGAGGTCGGCCGGTACGTTCGCGCCGGCGTGGCCCACGCCGCGGTGATGATCGCCGGGGACGATCCGTTGGACCAGTTCGCGGCCCTTTCGGCGTCCTTCCTCGGACGTCACGCCCCGGCGGAGCCGGCGGGGTCGGAGCTGGCGGGGGTTGGGGCGTGAGCGCCCGCCAGCCCGTGGCCGTGCTCGGCACCGGGATGACCGACATGAGCCGGCGCGACCTCTCCCCCGAGGCCATGGCCCACCAGGTGGTGCACGAAGCCCTGGCCGACGCCGGGATCGAGCCCGAGCGGCTGTCGCTCGTCGTCGCCAGCAACGCGATGGGCGGCCGGCTCTGCGACCAGGGGTGCATCCGTGGCCAGTCCTGGCTCCGGAAAGCCGGCCTGGGCAACGTCCCGGTGGTCAACGTGGACAACTCCTGCGCCGGCGGTGCCTCGGCAACCCAGCTCGGCGCCATGGCGGCGCAGGCCAACGAGGCGCCCGTCCTCGTGGTCGGGGTCGAGAAGATGTGGACCGGGGACCGTGCCGCCACCCTGGCCGGCATCGAGGACGGGCTCCCCGCCGACTACCGCGCCGACATGCACGCCCGCTTCGAGGCCGGGGAGAACCCCGGTGGAAGCATCCTGATGGCGCTCAACGCCCGCTGGGCGGTCGAGTGCATGACCGAGCACGGCGGCACCCTCGAGCAATTCGCGGCGGCGGCCGTCAAGGCTCGGTTCCACGCCTCGTTGAACCCGATGGCCCAGGTGCAGGAACCCGTCTCCTTGGAGGCGGTGCTCGGCGCCCCGCAGGTGGCCGGCGTGCTGACCCGGCTGATGTGCAGCTCGTTCACCGACGGGGGCGCGGCGCTGGTCCTGGCGCCGGCGTCCCGAGCACCACACGACGCGCCGCGTATCATCGCTTCCGTGGCACGCTCGGGCAACGGGGAGATGGACTACCACGACCGCTTGGCCGACACGGCCGGCGCCCTCTGGGAGACCGGCGGGATCGGCCCTGCGGACCTGGACCTGGCCGAGATCCACGACGCCACCAGCCCCGAGGAGATCTACGCCCTCGAGTCGCTCGGCCTCTTCGGCCGGGGCGAGGCCGGTCCGGCCACCCTGGCCGGAGCCACCACCATCGGCGGGCGCGGGCTCACCGTGAACCCGAGCGGTGGCCTCGTCGGCCGGGGCCACCCACTGGGGGCGACGGGCATCGCCCAACTGGTGGAGCTGGCGACCCAGCTGCGCGGCCGGGCCGGGCGCCGCCAGGTCCCCGAGGCCCGCACCGCGTTGGCGGTGAACACCGGCGGCGTCATCGAAGGGGACGCCGCCTACGTCGGGATGCACGTCCTCGCCGCCGGGAGCCGGTGACCGTGCGCGGCATCACCGTCCGCGGCTGCGGCATCTCGGTCCCCGACAAGGTGGTGACCAACGACGACCTGTCGGCCACGCTCGACACCAACGACGCCTGGATCAGCGAGCGCACCGGGATCAAGGAGCGCCGGGTGGGCGGCATCACCTCCCAGATGGCGATCGAGGCCGGCAAGCGGGCGCTCGAGGACGCCGGGCTCGAGCCGAGCGACATCGACATCGTCCTGCTCGCCACCACCACGCCCGACGCCCTCGTGCCGGGCACCTCGGCCACCGTCCAGGCCGGCATCGGCGTGCCCGGCGGCGCCTTCGACGTCAACGCCGCGTGCTCGGGCTTCGTCTACGGGCTGGTGACGGCGGCGGGGCTGGCCGCCGTGGGCTCGGGGCGGATCCTGCTCATCGGAGCGGACGCCCTGAGCCGCATCACCGACTGGGACGACCGGACCATGGCCGTGCTGGTGGGCGACGGGGCCGGCGCCGTCGTGGTCGAGCCGGTGGAGGGGCCGGGGGGGCTGCTCAGCTGGAACATGGGAGCCGACGGCTCACTCCGCCACCTCCTCAAGTGCGACCACGGCGGGTACCTCTTCATGGACGGCAAGGAGGTCTTCCGCAAGGCCGTCCGGGTGGTCGTGGAGTCGGCCGAGCGGGCGATGGCCGACGCCGGGCTCCGGGCCACAGACATCGACCTGCTCGTCCCCCACCAGGCCAACCTCCGCATCATCCAGGCGGCCTGCCAGCGGCTGGGCATCCCCGAGGAGCGCACGTCCGTGGTCATCGACCGCTACGGCAACACGTCGTCGGCGTCGATCCCCCTGGCCCTGGAGGACGCGCTGCGCAACGGCAAGGTGCCGGACGGCGCCACCCTGTTGCTAACGGGGTTCGGCGGCGGGATGACCTGGGCCAGCGCCGTCCTACGCTGGAGGGCATGACCCCAGCGAGCACGGCCGCGGCCCCTCCGCCCGCGGCCAATGCACCCGCGGACCACTCCTCGGCGACAGCAGGCGCGGGAGGCGGCGGACCCGGACCCACGCTCGTGGTGCTGGCGGCCGGCCAGGCCACCCGCTACGGCGGCGGGGTCAAGCCCCTGGCACCCGTGGGGCTGGCCGGCGAGGCGGTGATCGACGTGCTCGCCAGCGACGCGCTGGCCGCCGGGTTCTCCGACATCCTGCTCGTGATCGGACCGCAGACCGGCCCCGCCATCCGCTACCACGTGGAGCGGCGCTGGCCGGCAGCGGTGAAGGTCGGCTTCGCCGTCCAGGAGGCCCCGCGGGGCACGGTGGACGCCGTGCTGGCCGCCGCCGCCCACCTCGACCCGTCCCGGTCCTTCGGCGTCGCCAACGCCGACGACCTCCCGGGC
The DNA here is from genome assembly GCA_021791845.1 of Actinomycetes bacterium. Classification (GTDB taxonomy): domain Bacteria; phylum Actinomycetota; class Acidimicrobiia; order Acidimicrobiales; family RAAP-2; genus JAJYVT01. Next base: position 12,394 of record JAJYVT010000096.1, read on the forward strand.
G